>NZ_KB894642.1 GCF_000374545.1 Anaeromusa acidaminophila DSM 3853 | reverse complement strand
TTTAACGACTTAATTACGAAGTAAATAAGTCTAGTGTGTTAGACTTTATGAAATCTATATACGTTTATATATATTTATTATCCGGAGGTGTAGCATGTCTCATTCAATTTTGAGGGTTGCCAGAGTTAAAGGATCAAGTAATACAAACGGGATACAAAGACATAATCAAAGAGAGAATAAAAACTATAATAATAAAGACATAAATCATGAGGAAACATATAAAAATTATGATTTGATTAACGCACAAAATATAAAGTATAAAGATAAAATTGATGAAACGATTGATGAGAATTATTCAGGGAAACGTAAAATTCGGTCAGATGCAATTCGACATGTGGACGGACTGGTTACAAGTGATAAAGATTTCTTTGATGATTTAAGCGGAGAAGAAATAGAACGATTTTTTAAAGATAGCTTGGAGTTTCTAGAAAATGAATACGGTAAGGAAAATATGCTGTATGCGACTGTCCATCTGGATGAAAGAGTCCCACATATGCACTTTGGTTTTGTCCCTTTAACAGAGGACGGGAGATTGTCTGCAAAAGAACAGTTAGGCAACAAGAAAGACTTTACTCAATTACAAGATAGATTTAATGAGTATGTGAATGAGAAAGGTTATGAACTTGAAAGAGGCACGTCCAAAGAGGTTACAGAACGAGAACATAAAGCGATGGATCAGTACAAGAAAGATACTGTATTTCATAAACAGGAACTGCAAGAAGTTAAGGATGAGTTACAGAAGGCAAATAAGCAGTTACAGAGTGGAATAGAGCATATGAGGTCTACGAAACCCTTTGATTATGAAAATGAGCGTACAGGTTTGTTCTCTGGACGTGAAGAGACTGGTAGAAAGATATTAACTGCTGATGAATTTGAACGCCTGCAAGAAACAATCTCTTCTGCAGAACGGATTGTTGATGATTACGAAAATATTAAGAGCACAGACTATTACACAGAAAATCAAGAATTAAAAAAACGTAGAGAGAGTTTGAAAGAAGTAGTGAATACATGGAAAGAGGGGTATCACGAAAAAAGTAAAGAGGTTAATAAATTAAAGCGAGAGAATGATAGTTTGAATGAGCAGTTGAATGTATCAGAGAAATTTCAAGATAGTACAGTGACT
>NZ_KB894641.1 GCF_000374545.1 Anaeromusa acidaminophila DSM 3853 | reverse complement strand
CCGGCAAAACGCCGGTTCTGGCAATTTCCCGGATTGTCAGCATGGTCGGTTTTTTGTGTTCCATGAAATTCTCTCCTTCCGTGAGTTTCTATACACTATTATATAACTAATAGTGAGAAAGTTCAATGGTTAATCTCACACATGGTTATCTAAAAAAACGATACAACACAAAACAATCTAACAAAATGTTATAAGTCGCTTGACTGGGTTAACATTTAGTGATAATATAAAGCTGCGAGGTGATAGAGATGTTTGCTGATAGACTGAAAGAAATTCGTACTGAAAAAGGCATTACGCAGGTTCAACTTGCCGAAACGATGGGAGTATCCAAAGGAACGGTTGCCATGTGGGAAACAGGCAAACGGGAGCCAAACTTTGAAACATTAAATCAGCTTTCGGAGATCTTCGATAAGCGAATAGACTACATTCTTGGCTACTCCAACGATGCTTCTTCTCCTAAAATGACTGAGGAAGATATCGACCAACTTGGCGTGTGGGCAGCGGAAGACAGCTTCAATGAAACAGTGACTGCATACCTTAGGCTTGATGAATATGGCAAAGCGGCGGTCGAGAGCCTTATCCGCGCGGAAATGGTTAGATGCCATGAGCAGGGTACGCTGTTTGCGGAAAGCGGCTTCTCGGTAAGCATTCGTTTGAAAAAGGATGTGAAGGACGATGCCGAGTGTTAATAAGCGGGGCGATACCTTTCGCATCATGGTGTCCCTTGGCTATGACTTAAAAGGACGCCAAATCAGAAAAACCACGACCTTCAAACCGCCGGAGGGTGTTACTCCCGGCAAGGCTGAAAAACTGGCGCTGGCCTTTGCTCACGAATTTGAGAAGAAGTGCCAGGGCATGGCGAATATGAATGAGAACATTCGCTTTGTGGAACTGGTGGAGTGGTATTACAAGCAGATCGCGCCGCATAAGCTGAAAGAAGCTACCATGTACGGCAACCGAAAACTGATTGATTTGTATGTGCTGCCGTACATCGGCCATCTGAAGCTGAAGGACGTCACCACAGCAAGGATTGATGAATTGTTCAATCTGCTGCTCAATAATGGCAGAACGACTGAAACCTACCGATTGAAAGACCCCGCCTATCTGCCGAAAGGCTCATGGCGTCCCACTTCAAGAAAGGCAGGCGTGACGATGCCCACATTGAAGGAGGCGGTTCGTGGGACTGCGGTTACCAAGCCGACTGCTGAGAAAATCGCGGCGGCAATCGGGAAAAAGCTAAAGGATGCCTTCATTCTGGAAAAGAGTGGCGGCGGCTTAGACCCGCAGACGATTATACGAGTGCGGACAGCAACGTCTCCCATTTT
>NZ_KB894640.1 GCF_000374545.1 Anaeromusa acidaminophila DSM 3853 | reverse complement strand
GTTTTGTTTTAATCGACAAATAAATCACCTCACTCACTTTTATTTAAGTATAACATATATTGATTAATTTTAAATACAAATTTCACGTTTGATATAAGTTAAGTCCGTATAATTGTGTAAAATAGTGAACCATATTCCGCTACCCGGTAGAATGGAGTTGCGACACAACATTCTTACAGGAGGTATTGGAATATGGCTCAATATCAGATTACCTTAGATTCAGCCACATTGCATCAATTATTTCTCGGAGGAGCCGGAGAATCCGGCATGAAAACCTTATTGGAGTCTGTTTTAAATCAGGTTCTCCAAGCGCAGGCAACCGAGCAAGTTGCAGCGCAACCTTATGAACGAAGTGATGATCGGCAAGACTGTCGCAATGGATTTTATCCGCGGACATTGCAGACGAGAGTCGGCACGTTGAGCCTTAACGTGCCTCGTTTGCGCAATGGACGTTTTTCAACGGAACTGTTTATTCGTTATCAACGTAGCGAACAAGCGCTTATGCTGTCGTTGATGGAGATGGTTATACAAGGAGTTTCAACGCGAAAAGTATCTGCCATTACCGAAGAATTATGCGGCGCAGAATTTTCAAAGTCCACCGTGTCTGATTTGTGTCGGCGTATCGATCCACTAGTTGAAGCCTGGAATGCCAGACCTCTAAAGGACACGAAATATCCTTTTGTCCTCGTAGATGCGCTAATCATCAAGATTCGTGAGGATGAAGCGATTCGTCCGCGTAGCGTCTTGATTGCAACGGGAGTGACGCGACAGGGCCAGCGAGAGATTCTTGGTTTCAAAGTAGGCGATAGCGAATCTGAAACAAGCTGGGGTGAGCTATTTCGAACGCTGAAATTACGCGGGTTAGGCGGCGTAGATTTTGTCATTTCCGACAACCACGGCGGCCTAGTATCGGCCGTTCGTACGCATTTTCAAGGAATTGTCTGGCAACGTTGCCAAACGCACTTTTTGCGGAACATCATTGATGCGACGCCCAAACGAGTGCAAAAAGAACTGCATGAGCGAGTGAAAATGCTGCTGCATGCACCGGATAAAGAACTGGCAAGGCAGCTACTGCAAGGGATTTTCAATGATTTTGAGAAAACCGCTCCGAAGGCCATGGAGATTTTAGAAACCGGATTTGAAGATGCAACCGCAATTTTGATCATTCCGGCTGATTATCGCCAGCGTTTACGCACTACGAATAGCGTTGAACGCTTGAATGAGGAAATTCGCCGTCGTGAACGAGTAATTCGTATTTTCCCGAATAGCACTTCAGCCGAGCGCTTGATCGGAGCAATTTTGATGGAACACAGCGAAAAATGGTTGAGCAGTAAATGTTATTTGAACATGGATTCATATTGGCAATGGCGCGCCGAAAACGGCACGCCATCTGCAAAAGTCGTCCGCTTAAAATAAGCATTTTAGACTACCGGGATTTTACACACAAATTTGGACTTGACCCAGGGTATCACTATATACTAGCTATTTACTTATTTATTGACCATTTGTTCGTCTAAGGTAAGAACAACTGCCGATTAAGCCAGCTAAAGCTCAGTCATTT
>NZ_KB894639.1 GCF_000374545.1 Anaeromusa acidaminophila DSM 3853 | reverse complement strand
TCAATTGATGAGCCGTAGCCGTAAATTCTTCTATCGAAGCCGTTTGTTCTTCGATTGCTGCTGCAGAGTCTTCTGATTGTGCTGCGATGCGCCGCGAGGCCTGCGCGATGATTTGAGAAGAATCAGCGATACCAGCAAAATTACCGGACACTTGCTTGTTAAGTGTGGTGATTTCTTCCACCGATTTTTTACTGCTTTCGGACGATTCCATGATTTCACGCAATGCGACGGCTAAGTCGGCAACCGCCTTATCAATATGTGACAATTCGCCGCCTAACAACAGGTTTGCGTTTTTTACCAAACCTACCTGTTGTTGCATTTGAGTGATCTTTCCAGTAACATTGTCTGCTGCCACATTAGTCTGTTCCGCCAATTTTCGGACTTCTTCAGCTACTACGGCAAAGCCCCGTCCTGCTTCCCCGGCTCTAGCCGCTTCAATCGCAGCATTCAAAGCCAGCAAGTTCGTTTGTCCTGATATGGCCTTAATCAAGTCGATAATCTGGCTGATATCTTGAGAGTACTCTGCAAGAAGATTGACATTATCTGTGACCTTACCGACAGTTTTTTTCAATTCTTCTGTACGTTCACTCACGATCGAGGCATTTTCATCGCCATAAGACGCTTTTTGCTGCGACTCTTGCGACAGTAAAGATGCTTCCTGCGCATGCTCTACCATCTTGTTCATTCCATCAGCAACTTCATTCGTATTAATCGCCAATTGATTCATATTAGCATTCTGCTGATTAGCCCCCTCCGCGACATCTTGTACAGCTACAGCCACCTGTTCAACGGCTTTGCCGCTTTCTTCACTGGCTCTCGATAGCAAATCGGCCAATTGTTTGACCCTTTCAGCAGTTTCCTGCGAGACACCTATGATTTTTTGCACATTCGCAACAAACATATTAAAGTACCTGGTCACTTCACCGATTTCATCTTTACGATCCTCATCCAAACGAACACGCAAATCACCGTCACCTGTTGCAACTTTGGCAAATGAAGCTGCCAATTTTCGAATAGGTCTGATGACCATCGTGATAATGACAATAAATGCACCGCAAGCGACAATCAAACCTAAAAAAGCTATCGACAACTGAAGCTGTTTTGATGTGTTGATTTTTTTCTGGGCGCTTTGGTCCAGTAAATTGACAAGTTTATTTACTTCAACCACATACCCAGGAACAGTGACATTCACTTTTTCAACCTTTTCCATCGTAGCGTTTTGCATGACATCTAAGACTAATTTACGGTATTTTTTCCATTCTTCCCTTACCAGCGAATACTGTTTCTTTGCTTCAGAATCTTCGATAGGAAGCAATTTCAAGTCGGCATCACCGTTCTCAAAGCCAGCAACAATTTTGTCGTAAGTCTTAATCTCTTCTTCGATTTCCTTTGCAATCGCCGCTTTCTTATCATTCGTCGCATATAAATATTGGTCGCTTAACAGGGCTATTTTATAAGCACGAAAGCGCATATTACCAGAAAGATTTATTGATGGAGCATCGCCTTTTATCAACGAAAAAGTGTACAGGTTAATTCCCAATAAACCCAATATAAAAATCGCCATTAAAAATGTTACTGCAATAAGTTTTGTTTTAATCGACAAATAAATCACCTCACTCACTTTTATTTAAGTATAACATATATTGATTAATTTTAAATACAAATTTCACGTTTGATAT
>NZ_KB894638.1 GCF_000374545.1 Anaeromusa acidaminophila DSM 3853 | reverse complement strand
GCCTGGCGCAACGCCCTGGCAACAGGCGTCGATAAAAGCACATCGCCAATAAAAGCCAAATTAATAATCAAAATTCGTTTCATCGTTATGTTATTGAGTGATTTTCATATTCTCGAACCCTAGAAAAATCAAAAGGTTTTTAGGCAATAAAAAGGACTTCACCCCCACAAATGCGAATCAGTAAGTGCTACCCTAACCTTACGCAAAGGACGGTGAAGTCACTATTATGATTCGACAAACCTTGTTGTTTTCCTTTGAAACATTGATGCAATATGATGAATCCACTCGCTTGTTTCAAGTTCTGTCCAATATTGATGTCACCCCCGTTTTATCAAAGCTGGATCGTCCAGCTGGAAAAAGCGGTCCCAAGGGCTATTCTGCCGAAGCTATGTTATGTGCGCTGATTGCGCAACGTCTTTGCGGCATTCCTACCATCGTAAAATTAGTTGAGCGCTTGCGAACCGACCCGCGTTTTCGCTATGATTGCGGCTTTGCTTTTTTGGGCACTACACCGTCAAGCGCTACTTTCAGCCGCTTCTTTCAAACCATTACCAACCTTGAATTAGCACAAGACTTGTTTGAAAAACAAGTAGAGCAAGCTCAACGAGAGCAGTTGATTTCATCAGATAGCATTGCAATCGATTCTAGCGCCATTGAAGCTTACGAAAAGACTCAGAGCCAGAAGAAGGTGAGTAATTCGCCTAATGCACAATGGGGTGTCAAACGTGATACGGATGGAAAACGCTATTCTTGGTTTGGCTACAAGATTCATGCAGCTGTTGATGCGCAAAGCGGCTTGCCTATAGCGCTAATTACCACGCCTGCTAACGTCAATGATGCTACACAAGCTCTTCCTTTAATGAACAACATCTCACAGCCAGTAGAAAACTGGCTGATGGACGCAGGCTATGATGCCAAGGAGATTTATCAGGCGGCTTGGCAAAGGCAGTCTCAAGCGTTTATTCCAATGAATTTGCGTGGTGAAAAGGAACCGCCTGAAGGCTTTACAAAAGAACGTGTACCACTTTGCTCAGCTGGCTACGAAATGGTGTACTGGGGCTATGATGCCAAACGAAAAGAACTAAAATATCGTTGCCCTCATGTCTGCGGCAAAGTAGATTGCGTCCAAGGAAGCCAGTGGTGTTCGGCCAGCAACTACGGAATGGTGAAAAAAATACAAGTTGAAAAAGACCTGCGAAACTGCCCGCCAACGCCGCGCCACACGAAGCGCTGGCAGTCGATATACAATCAACGAACATCGGTCGAGCGATTCTTTTCCATGATAAAAACTCATTTAGGAGCCGAGCGACCGAACGTTTGTGGAATAAAAAAGGTTCACGTCCATTTGCTGCTTTGCAGCGTTACGCTACTTGCAATGGCTCGTGCTAACCAAAAGCAGAAAAAAGAGGCCGCTTAACGGATAAAAAACTCCGTTTTAAGCGATAACGGGAGTAGTCTGCCCTTTTTTAGCTGCAGTTCCACCAGGCTTTATAGCGGAAAGCTGAATTGCATTCTTGAGAACCTGGCGGAGCATCTTTCGGCGTATTATGTCGCGTTGTTTTTTAAAAATACTAGTTATGCAAAAGACTCTATTAACAGGAGTAGAGGGAGTAAAGGGAGGGTT
>NZ_KB894637.1 GCF_000374545.1 Anaeromusa acidaminophila DSM 3853 | reverse complement strand
AGGGATACATGCGTCACCGTTAATGCGTGGATAACTTTTTATCCACAGGGTCAGAGGCCACATTTTGGGCTACTTATCCCCAGATGGCAGGAATATTTGGGTCTTCGTGATACTTGTCCGGCTTGGCTTCAGCAATAGACCGTGTGGGTGGTCTTCAGCGTTCACCGCTGGGTACAGCACTTTCACTTTTCGGAGTTGGTCGAGGAAAGCCGCTTTGAATTGTCTGGTCAGTTTGTAGTCAGACCCGAATTGCATTTGTAGCGACTCCCACGGGATGACCACAGGAGACCGCAGGTAACTCATGCGATACGTCAGCCAACAGTAGATGTCCAGAGCCAGTGGTGACTTTTGGAGAGCCTTTAACGCCCTGATGTCTATTGGGATGGGGTTCTGTGTGACCTCATCGAAGAAACCCTGAGACAATGTGACTGTAGACTGAAATAACTGTATTTGCTTTGGGTTCTTTGGTTCCCACCAGAGGTTGCTCTTATCGGCTACCATGATGTTCTTCAAGGCTGTCAGATTGTTGTCTACATAGGTGCAGGAGATAAAGCATGAAAAGAGCCTTGTCATTTGCTCCCTGAGACGAGTGATACTTCCCCATCGGCCACCTGTAGGAATCATGTCTAATTGACGCATGAAGTCGCTGAGGGAATCCCCCAGGACTATTTCTCTGTCCTTGGTCTTGACCGCTTCTGTTGTCAGCCACGCAAGGAGAATCCGTGGGACTGAGCCATACGGTAGACCAATATCAGAAGGAGCCAGCATGGACAGCGTAAAGGCTCCATTGGTTCTCTTAAATTCGTTCCCTTCGGCCTTGCGGTGTGGCATGGTGGCCTGAACAAGAGACCGAGCCATAAAGCCTAAAGCCCCTGCCTCCTTGGCCTCTTCAATCTCCATCGCTAATGCTTCACTGATTAACTCATTGATGTTCTTTGGTGTCTTCATGTGCTTGTCCTCCCATTAGCCGAATAGCCGTTGCCAGAATGACCTTGGCTGTTCCTGTGCTTGTTCCTGTTGTCTGGCCTCAGTGAGTTGCCGTAACCGCTCATCGACAAGCCGGTAATGACTTTCACCATTGCTCTGGGCTGTTGCCAGTTGTTCCTTGAGGCTCTTTATTTCCTCCATGAGTTTCCCTGTTTCCTCTTGGACTGCTTGGGTGACTACTTCTGACAAGGCGAGTTGCAGAGTGGCTTGGAGTTCTGAGACAGCCACAGAGCGAGTCATTGGGACTACTTCTTGAATTATCCTTGCTTGGTCGAATTGGCTCTCTGGGAGATACCATTGCTCCCCATAAGGCCCAACGTGCTTCTCTGCTACATACTCACCTTCACGCACACGCCTCCTTATGGTGTCCTTTGAGACCTTCATTAACTGGGCTACTTGGTCTATCGTCAACATATTATCCTTGTTCATCATCATCATGCCTCCTGTGCAGGTTTGCTTGTGTCATTCACCATATACGACACTACGCCGTGTATTCCTGCCTTGGTCTTATAATTTGCATAGGCTTTCCTGTGTGACCCTTGATATACCTGCGTTTTGCTTGGGTTCCCTTTTTGAATGTCCCAGAGAAACAGTAGGAGTCCCAAAGGCTTTTTGGAATAAAATTCTGTGAGAGGGTATTGATGATAATTTCACCATTCTGTTTCCCCCTATGCCCCCTGTTCGCTTTCACACAGGGAATACTTTGAG
>NZ_KB894636.1 GCF_000374545.1 Anaeromusa acidaminophila DSM 3853 | reverse complement strand
CTTCCGATTCTTCTTGCATCGGTTCAATTGCCAAGATATCACGTCGGCCGTTTTCATCTAGTCCAATAACAACTGATACGGCCATGTTTTGCACACAGCCACCATTGCGAATTCGCTCATATAACGCATCCACCCAGAGGACAGGATAAGTCTTGTTTAACTGGCGAGTGCGAAAGGCTTCGACTAGATCATTCAGTTCTTTGGTTATTTGCGAAACCTGGCCGCGTGAGATTGAATCGATACCGAGGCTTTTCGCTAGTTTTTCGATCTTGCGCGTGGATACGCCGTTGATGTACGCTTCTTGAATTACGTTTAATAGCGCGGCTTCTGAACGCTTTTTCTCACTGACGAAAAACGGAATATAACCACCTTTTCTCAGCTTTGGCACAAACAAATACATTGTCCCCATTCGCGTATCATACCGCCGAACTCGATAGCCGGATCGGTAACCGCAACGTTCATCCGTACGCTCCGATTTTACGGCGTTGATCTTGGCATCGACTTCAACTTCCATCAGTTTCTCACAGAGCCATTTCAACATAGAAAGCATAGGATCGTTTTCTGACATGAATTGCAATAGCATTTTTTCCAGAGGTAGGTTAGAATTAGGATAAACCATCGGTTTCAACTCCTTTTAGGTTTGCTCAGCACTTACCTTCTTCGGAGAGACCGATGGTTTTCCTTTTGTCTTTTTGCGAACTTAATTATACGCTATCGATATTTGAAAAAGGTGGATAGCTCGGCCCAGTTATTGCGCCAGGACGTCACGATTAACGGGTATTTCCCTCCCCAACATGATTCGAAGGTATCCAAAGCTCCAAGCGCCAACGGTTCTGAAGCCGCCGTATATACAGGCTTCAAATCGGCAAGTACCTTTTTCACGTCTTTGTAGGAAACGTAGCGAACAGAATTTCGAATTTGATGAACGACGCATTTTTGAATCTCAGCTTCAGGAAAACAGGCTGAAATCGCTTCGCTGCTTTCAGATTATCAACGCAGCAAATCAAGATATCCTGAACGCCGCGATTGCGAAGTTCATTCAGTACGACCAGCCAGAATTTCGATGTTTCATGCTCGCCGATCCACATCTCTAAAACGTCTTTTCGACCATCGAGGTCAATGCCAATGACCATATAAGCAGCCTTGTTGACGATGGCTCCTTCTTGGCGCACTTTATAATGAATCGCATCCCAAAACACGGCAGCGTAGGTTTTTTCCAGCGGCCGGTTCTGCCATTCTTTGATGATTGGCATTAATTTATTCGTAACGTTCGAAATTAGCGTAGGAGAAATGTCTACGCCGTACATTCTGGATAGATGGTCTTGGATATCACGGACGGTCATCCCCTTGCTGTATAGAGTGATAATCTGCTCTTCAATGCCGGTTAGGTTTTTCTGATGCTTTTTTACGATAAGAGGTTCATGTTCGCCATCGCGATCACGGGGAATCGCAATTTCGCTGTCACCGTATTCGCTAACCACAGTCTTTTTGCTATGGCCATTTCGCCGATTGGACCCGTTTTTCTTAGAAGTATCGTTTTTATCATAACCAAGGGTAGTGTCGAGTTCCGCTTCCAACATTTCTTGCAGGGTATCGCCAAATAGGTCTTTTAGCATTGCCGAAATGTCATCCGTGGTTTTCATATTACGTTCTTTAATCAAACCGCGAATTTGTTCTCTTGTTAATAGTCCCATGCTTTTGCCCCCTCGTTTATATTCTATAGCTGTAACCAACTATTGGCAAAAGCACAAACTATTTTACACTACCACAAGCCACAATGAAATAAGAGTATCTTCACTACTATTACCCTCTAGGGGCAGGTCTAATCTCTACAACCTTTACCCC
>NZ_KB894635.1 GCF_000374545.1 Anaeromusa acidaminophila DSM 3853 | reverse complement strand
CTCTAGAATACAGGCTTCATCTTAATGCTGCATAAAAATAGCGTACCAGTAAAAACTGATACGCTATAAAGTCTAACTTATTGGGGTCACATCAGAAGCAATGGCTTCGGTACGGTTCTTTTTTACTTCCGTAACCTTCAGTCGAATCCTCCGAATTTCAGCAGACGTCGGTTGCTATGCCATTCATGGCGCAACCGACCCTAGTGCCGTCGCCGCGACTCTTGTTCACTCCGTACTCTCTGGCTCTTTTCTGTTGCTCTGAGTTGCGTTCTCTTCTAAGGACCATGTAGCGGTTTACTTATAAGACAATATTTTATATGATTGGTTGTGATCCCTTTGTACAAGCAGTACAAGCGAAAACTCAGACCGCGGCCATGGCTGCGACTCTCAAGCCGACGATGGCGGAAGGAATTTCTAGATTAGGGAAACAGAGAATAGCAAGGGAGTTTAAGTCATTCCTAATCACATTTGTCCGGCGTGTAATTTGTACGAAAGTGCCTTTTTAGTGTCTGAGGGTAATGATAGGGGGTGGTGGAAATTCGAGCTAAAAAGTGGTTTCAGAGGATCGGGTGCGGGAGTTTGCTCTGTTTGTTTTTAGCCAATGGAGCTGTCCTTGCTTCATCAGCGGAAAAACTAGATAGTATAGGTGTGAATAAGGGAAACACGCAAATTTTGGCAGGAAGTTTTTTTCAGCCGAGCTTGGTGACGAATTGGACAGAGAGCGATTTTGCCGCAGAGTATGAGGCGATGAAAAAGGTTTCCATGGATCATATTATATGGCAATGGACGGTCGACACTAAAGAGAAAAAGGCTTGCTATCCAACGGTGCTTTCAGGGTATACGCAAATTTTTCGCGAAGACAAGGTTAAAATTTCTTTGGAGCAGGCGAGGAGAAAAGGCATAAAAGTCTGGCTGGGTCTTGCTGCTAATGATGACTGGTTTCGCTATTATGCAAATGATGAAAAATGGTTAGCAAATGAGGTTGGCCTTAATAAAAAAATAGTACAGGAATTGTGGCAGCGTTACGGAGGTAGCTACGATGATGCGGTTGCTGGCTTTTATATCTGGCTGGAAGTGGAGAATGTTCATTTTCAAAATAGCGCTAAGCAAGAGCGAATTGCCATGGCTTATAAAGAAATTGCCGAAGAAGTTCACCGTATCACAGGGAAGCCTGTGATGATTGCTCCTTATTTTGCGCCGGGCAGCGGCTTGGATGCGGATGGTTACGCGGCTATGTGGGGCAAAGTGTTAAAGACAGCGCCCATTGATGTCATTGCGCTGCAGGACGGGTTTGGCGGTGAATATGGTTCTGCGGCAACCATTGCAACCTGGTTGCCGCCCTTGAAAAAGAAGATAACCGAAGCTAGGCCGCAAACCGAATTATGGAGTGATTTAGAGACGTTTACCCCCGATTTTTTGTCGGCGCCTATTTCACGGGTTATCAGTCAAATTAACGCTGAAAAAAGCTTTGTAAGCAAGTTTACAAGCTTTAGTTTTAATCATTATGATTCGCCTAATAATGGGCATCTATTGCGTTATCTTCAATACAAGCGATATGTTGAATCGCTCAAAGCGCCAGGCGGGAACCAGGCAGACCTTAAAGGGGTGGTCTTGGTAGAAGAGGACTCATAAGAGGCAACCCAATAAGGAGGAAAGCGCTGCAGATTGTGATAGTAGCCAGCCTTTCAGTCAGTAATTTTTTTGATTGTTACTATGCCTAGTTTACGTAGGAATTTAAATTTTTCTCAATGCAGGTTGATTTGCGTTAGAATAGGAAACTTGATTGCAGCCTTTGGAACTACGCTTCCAGGCTGTCTTTTTTTGTTTAAATCGAATAAATGCTCCTGGTTTCTGTCTTCAATTCTGTCGTCTGCTCTTAGTCTTCTCAGTTTTTCTAGAAGTATACAGTTCTTTAAGCTACTATTTTTGCAAATGCGAAGGAATTTATAGAAAATAATAGAATATCTTAAAAACGACGATAGTGTCAAGGAATGTTCGCAAAAACCATCGCACTCCGAAATAGCTAAGCGCTTTTGCTCAACTGTTGTTGAATTTCGTTGATAAGCATAGGA
>NZ_KB894634.1 GCF_000374545.1 Anaeromusa acidaminophila DSM 3853 | reverse complement strand
ATAGGCGGCAAGTTCGGTGCGGAACTCCTTGGCGGTCTTGGCGTAGCCGTGGTTATTGTCGGCGCACCAAGCCTTATAAACCTCAAATACTCTGCCAGTGGTGCAGCTATCCTTGATCTTAAGCTGCGGGCGCTCTACTATGCATTCTTGGAAGAAGGCGATCACAGTATTGTTTTCTTCCATATAAGTTTTGCGGGCAGCAGCCACACTCTCCGGTTCGGAAAATACATAGCCGTTTTGGATTACCTGCTTGAGCGCTATAACCGCCTTGTGAACAATCCCGCTGCGCTCGGCATACAACTTGTCCAGCAGCTGCTTGTCCTGTTTTGCAAGTGGGATTACATTGGAGCATTCCACCTGCATGATGCGGTTGTAGACCCAGTGTCCGTCATCGCCGCCGAACTTCGGCAGACGGTTCATGCAGAACCACAGCAGGCCGTTGTAGGTGAACTCAAAGCCGTTATGCCCTTTGAATTCGGCAAACAGGCTGTCGCCGCCAGTGCATTTTTTGAAGGTTTTCAGTTCATCCACCGTCAGGAAACTCATATCGGAACTTCCGGCAAGGCGCTTGTTATAGATGTTGCCCGTCCCGAACCGCGCTTCAATTTCCTTAAGATCGATGCCGATGAAGTTCCCACGCCCGAGTAGGCGTTCAGTCAGGCTTTTTAGCTGCGACTTTCCGGTATCGCCGGGGCCAACCATGAACAGAGCCTTCTTCATCCGCCAGCCTTTGACGTTGGACAGGCATACGCCCATGAATTCCAGGAGCAGGTTTTCAATTTCCTTATCGCCGCTTGTCAGCGCAGCCATGAAATGGTCGAACACCGGAGTGGCGCTCGGACTTCCTGTCCAGTCGCATGGTATCTGTATCGTTGTCAGGATATCCGCGCTATGGGGAAGTATCGCCATATCAGATACCCGCAAGATGCAGTTTTGGAAATTGATGATGTCCTCATTAGCGTTCAGTTCATCATTGGTTTTGAACACAAGATCGGTGGCGATCTGCTGGAACACCTCGCTGACATCGCCCATGCGCAGGAGGTTCTCGTCAAAGCTGGCAATGTATTCTTTAATGACACCCTTGAGCATTTCATCGGCATAAAGCCTGTAGCAGCCGCTTTCATACACATAGCGGAGAACGCCGCCTTTGGCACTGTCCCGCACGAAGATGTACCGCAAATCCTCGCGGATGTGTCTAGCCAGCATAGGACAATTGACCCGCAGCCGTTTGGCGTTTTGGTCATAGTAGATGTAGGGAGGCATTGGCCTGCTCGCAATGTGGAATCTGCCGCTACAGCCAGCAATCGCTTTTTCAATGGTAGCTTTGCGGTAATCATCGCGTTCCCACTTTTCCTCCCGGTACAGTTTGGACTGCCGGAAAAGGGTGTCGATGATACTGACATCCCCGCCTGTGCCGTAAGCCAGAAAGCTGCATAAAGCCAAGTCCGCTTCGGAAGGGCTGGCGTAGCCTGTAATATCCCCATGGTCAAAGAGGGCGATGAACTTCGCGCCGTTCTTCGCTTTTCGCAAAGCGGCAATGACATCAAAATCATCGAAAGCGGCACTGTGGTCAATCTCCGGATTTTTTGCCAAGTCTTTTTTCATATACTTGTCCAGGACGGCTTTGATCGCGTCGGTTTGCTCGGCTACAGGCATTTCATTAATGGTGTTGCCAGTGAAGGTCATGTAGCGATTAGTCAGTCCGCCGAAGTAAATCTCAATGTTGTTGTGTGGGTTTTTGACGTAATATTCCGGGGACAGCTTGCCGTCCGACTGCGGGACTTTGGTTAAGTCCACAGTTGCGATATAGTGGATGCCGTGGCCGCTTGGCGAACGCTCCCCGTAGGTTTTAAGCCGCTGGCTTAATTCTGTGGCGAGGGTATCGTTATCGCTGATGTGGTCAAGGTCAATAACCACGATCCCGGCAGGGATGACAAAGCCTATGCCGTCAAAGGAGCCTTTCTCTTTGGCTGGTGCTGCTTCATTATAGGAAACCCAATCGCCGCTGTATTTCTTGCTTGTCCCAGTCCTGCGCCCTTTAATGGAATACAGTACTTTGGTGCGGCGGCCCTTGACAGCTTCATAACGCCAACATACCCAGATTGGCTCTTGTTTCAGTTTTTCCACTGCCGCCGCCCCCTTTCGACTTAG
>NZ_KB894633.1 GCF_000374545.1 Anaeromusa acidaminophila DSM 3853 | reverse complement strand
CCTCTAGAATACAGGCTTCATCTTAATGCTGCATAAACATAGCGTACCAGTAAAAACTGATACGCTATAAAGTCTAACTTATTGGGGTCACATCAACTTATGGTTTAAGGCTTTTTTCGTTCTATCAACACCACGCACTCGACATGTGTTTCAAGAGAACGATTTTACACCTTAAGTAAAAAAGGTCTACAGGTTCACTCCAAGTTCCTTACCCGTGAGCAGTTGGTATGCTTCAACATAACGCTTTGCGGTTTCAAGAACCAACTCGTCTGGCAAAGCCGGAGGAGGCGGCGTCATGTCCCAAGGTTGTTTAGTCAGCCAGTCGCGCAGAATTTGTTTGTCGAAGCTCGGCTGGGACTTGCCAGGCTCATATCCTTCCTGCGGCCAGAAGCGAGAAGAGTCCGGAGTCAGGGCTTCATCGATCCATATCAACTTCCCGTCAAGAAGACCAAATTCGAACTTGGTATCTGCAATGATAATGCCTCGAGTCTCGGCATAGGCGCGCGCCTGCTTGAAGATAGCAACGGAAGTTTCGCGCAACTTCTTATACAACTCACTGCCGATGAGTTTTTCCCCCTCTTCCTCGGTAATGTTTTCGTCGTGAGTTCCCAATTCCGCCTTTGTAGAGGGAGTGAAGAGAACCTCCTCCAGCTTTGCGGATTCAACGAGATTCTTTGGCAATACATGTCCGCAAACCGATCCTTTGGCTAGATAATCCTTCCAACCAGACCCGGTGATATGTCCGCGCACAATGCATTCCAACGGTAATGGTTTGGCTTTTTTCGCCAGCAAGAATCGCCCTTCCAATTCATCGCAGTAGGGCTTGAGGTTGTCAGGCAGATCCTTAGTATCAGCGGAAATAATATGGTTAGGAACTATATCCTGAAATTTCTCCATCCAAAATAGGGTTATCTGATTTAGAACCACGCCCTTGAAAGGAATGGGTCTATCCATAATCACGTCAAACGCCGACATGCGGTCGGTGGTTACCAACAATAGTGTTTCCTGATCAATTTCATAAATGTCCCGTACCTTCCCCTTGGCTATCATAGGGTATTCTTTAATGTTCGTCTCAGCGACTACTTTCATATTTCTACTCCTTCTATGCCTACAGCGGACAGATGGTCCCCAAAAACTCCAGCAGAAATGTAGGAAACCATACCTATTGGTTGCGGCAAATTTTTTTGGCGAAAACCACCGCCGCGCTTCCACGGCGAGTATCTTCACGCTTAACAATATTTTATCATGCAATGCTGACTATTTACAGTCATAGTATTTCAAATTCAGGCTTCTTTGTATATCTAATCTCTTTTAAGTATTGGTATTTTTGATAACCAAAAATTCCTGTTGAAAAAATTGAGTATCCCTTGGGCACCTTTAATACTCTTTCCAACGCTTTATGAACATGAGTAGCATAACCTATTACACAGCTTCCAATACCGATTGACTGCGCAAAAAGCATCATATATTGCTGCGCTATAATACTGTCGTCCTTGGCCTGAATGTCATCTTTGGGCGCTATACCAAAAATGACCGCCGGAGCATCTCGAAAAACCGGGTTTTGTTTTTTCTCATATTCGTTTTTCATATGTTCAATATCTTTTTTCAATAGCCATAAGAAATGAGCTGTCTTTTTGCTGAAAATATCCGCCAAGCCTAGGACTAATGGATTTAGCCAAAATCTGTACTTCCAAAATTCATCCACAACACACTTTTCAATTTTATTTTTTATTTCTGTATTTGTTACTACGATATATTTTCTATGTCTATTGTTTGTGGAGCTTGGAGCTTTTTCCGCATAAGCAATGAGCCTTTCTATTGTTTCTTTTTCTAAGGGTGTATCCTTAAATTCCCTAACGGAACGCTTGGTAGTGAGAAGCTTTTCAATCTCACTTGAAGCTGAATCCAATTGTATTATTTCAAAATCATTTGTATTATGACCTTCGGATTGCAATGCTTCTTTAGGGCAAATAGCAGCACAATGTCCACAAGAGCAGCATAATTCAGGATTACGAAAAATTGGTTTACCATTTTCCATTTCTATGACCTTACTGCCGCAAATTTCCGAGCAAAGCCCGGATAGTGTCAAGGAATGTTCGCAAAAACCATCGCACTCCGAAATAGCTAAGCGCTTTTGCTCAACTGTTGTTGAATTTCGTTGATAAGCATAGGA
>NZ_KB894632.1 GCF_000374545.1 Anaeromusa acidaminophila DSM 3853 | reverse complement strand
ATCGTTTTGTAAAGTTTGAAAAGTGCCGTTTCATGCGGCTTCGTGGGCTTTGCCACTGTGTATCGTTGAGTAGCGTATAGCAACATTTTGCCAATTTAAACACAAAACAAACACCAGCTTTTTCGGAATTCTGTAATAGTCCGAATTGGCTGGTGTTTTCTGTGCGTAATTTCATCATTCTGTGTAAAGCCTTCATTGCTCTATACCGGAAGCCAGCGCTTGGCTAATTGCCTCGGACGCCTTGGCTTTTGTTGAGTTAAAGATGTGTGCATAAATGTTCTCCGTGGTCAGGGTATTCGAATGGCCGAGATGCTCGGAAATAACCTTCACAGGGACTCCCATGTTAATGAGCAGGGAAGCGTTGGCGTGTCTGAGATCATGAACGTGTAAGTCGGGAAAGCCGTTAGCTTTGAGCAATTTCTTAAACTCGGCATTCAAATATCCGCGATTCATGTACTCGCCAAAGCTTCCGGTAAAAACCGCGCCGCGCTCAATCCACCGCTGGCCTACATCCTTTTTGCGCTGTTCCTGCCAAGCCTTCTGCACCTCCAAAAGTTCTATCAATTGTGGCGGCATTGCAATCACACGGGCGCTGCTCTTCGTTTTGGGTGAAGTCAGCTTGTACTTTTTGTCGGCGCGATACAACGTGTGCTTGACCGTCAGGATGGCATCGTCTAAGAATACATCCTCCCAGCGCAAGGCCATCAGTTCGCCCACGCGCATTCCGGTGTAGAGCAGCATGGCAATGGCTCTGCCCACCTGCTGGTTAGTCGGCTCGTCTAAAATAGTGAGAAGCTGTCTGCAGCCATCGGCATCCAGAAACAGCTTCTCTTTTTCATCCCTTTTGGGCGATGTCGCATTCGTCACCGGATTCTTGAACATAATCTCCTTTTTCACCGCTGTGGAAAAAATGGGAGAAGTCGCTGTCCGCACTCGCATAATCGTCTGCGGGTCTAAGCCGCCGCCCTTCTTTTCCAGGACAAACGCATCTTTTAGCTTTTTCCCGATTGCCGCCGCAATTTTCTCGGCAGTTTCCTTGGTGACTGTTTCTCCCCGGATTGCCACCTTTAATGTGCCTAGCGTAATACCCGCTTTTCTTGTCGTAGGAAGCCACGAGCCTTTCGGCAGATAGGCAGCGTCTTTCAGCCGATACGTTTCTCTGGTTCTGCCGCTTTTGAGCAGCAGATTGAACAGTTCATCAACCCTTGCTGTGGTTACATCCTTCAGCTTCAAATGGCCAATGTACGGAAGCACATACAAATCAATCAGTTTGCGATTGCCGTACATGGTATTTTCCTTCAATTTATGCGGCGCGATCTGCTCGTAATACCAATCCACCAGTTCCACAAAGCGAATGTTCTCGTTCATATTCGCCATGCCTTGGCACTTCTTCTCAAATTCGTGAGCAAAGGCCATCGCCAGTTTTTCAGCCTTGCCGGGAGTAACACCGTCCGGCGGCTTAAAGGTTGTGGTCTTTCTGATTTGGCGTCCTTTCAAATCATAGCCAAGGGACACCATGATGCGAAAGGTATCGCCCCTTTTATTTACGCTCGGCATCGTCCTTCACATCCTTTTTCAAGCGAATGCTTACCGCGAAGCCGCTTTCAGCAAATAGCGTACCTTGCTCATGGCATCTAACCATTTCCGCGCGGATAAGGCTCTCGACAGCCGCTTTGCCATATTCATCAAGCCTGAGGTATGCGGTCACCGTTTCATTGAAGCTGTCTTCCGCTGCCCACACGCCAAGCTGATCAATGTCCTCCTCGGTCATTTTCGGAGAAGAAGCATCGTTGGAGTAGCCTAAAATGTAGTCGATGCGCTTATCAAAGATCTCCGAAAGCTGATTTAACGTTTCAAAGTTTGGCTCCCTCTTTCCTGTTTCCCACATGGCAACCGTTCCCTTTGATACACCCATCGTTTCGGCAAGTTGAACCTGCGTAATGCCCTTTTCAGTACGAATTTCTTTCAGTCTATCAGCAAACATTTCTATCACCTCGCAGTTTTATATTATCACTAACTGTTAACTCAGTCAAGCAACTTATAACATTTTGTTAGATTGTTTTGTGTCGTATTGTTTTCAGAGATAACCATGTGTGAGATTAACCATTGAACTTTCTCACCATTAGTTATATAATAATGTATAGAAACTCACGGAAGGAGAGAATTTCATGGAACACAAAAAACCGACCATGCTGACAATCCGGGAAATTGCCAGAACCGGCGTTTTGCCGG
>NZ_KB894631.1 GCF_000374545.1 Anaeromusa acidaminophila DSM 3853 | reverse complement strand
CTAAGTCGAAAGGGGGCGGCGGCAGTGGAAAAACTGAAACAAGAGCCAATCTGGGTATGTTGGCGTTATGAAGCTGTCAAGGGCCGCCGCACCAAGGTACTGTATTCCATTAAAGGGCGCAGGACTGGGACAAGCAAGAAATACAGCGGCGATTGGGTTTCCTATAATGAAGCAACACAAGCCAAGGAGAAAGGCTCCTTTGACGGCATAGGCTTTGTCATCCCTGCCGGGATCGTGGTTATTGACCTTGACCACATTAGCGATGATGATACCCTTGCCACAGAATTAAGCCATCAGCTTAAAACCTACGGGGAGCGTTCGCCAAGCGGCCACGGCATCCACTATATCGCAACTGTGGACTTAGCCAAAGTCCCGCAGTCGGATGGAAAGCTGGCCCCGGAATATTACGTCAAAAACCCACACAACAACATGGAGATTTACTTCGGCGGGCTGACTAATCGCTACATGACCTTCACTGGCAACACCATTAACGAAATGCCTGTAAGCGAGCAGACTGAAGGAATCCAAGCCATCCTGGACAGGTATATGAAAAAAGACTTGGCAAAAAATCCGGAGATTGACCACAGTGCCGCTTTTGATGATTTTGACGTCCTCGCCGCTTTGCGAAAGGCGAAGAACGGCGCGAAGTTCATCGCCCTCTTTGACCACGGGGATATCTCAGGCTACGCCAGCCCTTCCGAAGCCGACCTGGCTTTATGCAGCTTTCTGGCTTACGGCACAGGCGGGGATGTCAGTAGTATCGACACCCTTTTCCGGCAGTCCAAGCTGTACCGGGAGGAAAAGTGGAAACGCGAGGATTACCGCAAAGCTACCATTGAAAAAGCGATTGCTGGCTGCAACGGAAGGTTCCACATTGCGAAAAGGCCGATGCCCCCCTACATCTACTATGACCAAAACGCCAAACGGCTGCGGGTCAACTGTCCCATGCTGGCCAGACACATCCGCGAGGATTTGCGGTATATCTTCGTGCGGGACAGCGCCAAGGGCGGAGTTCTCCGTTATGTATATGAAAGTGGCTGCTACAGGCTCTATGCCGATGAAATGCTCAAAGGCGTCATCAAGGAGTATATTGCCAGCTTTGACGAGAACCTCCTGCGCATGGGCGATGTCAGTGAGGTGTTCCAACAGATCGCCACTGACCTCGTGTTTAAAACCAATGATGAACTAAACTCTGACGAAGACATCATCAACTTCCAGAATTGCATCCTCCGAGTATCGGATATGGCGATACTTCCCCATAGCGCGGATATCCTGTCAACGATACAGATACCCTGCGACTGGATGGGAAGTCCGAGCGCCACTCCGGTGTTCGACCTTTTCATGGCTGCGCTGACAAGCGGCGATAAGGAAATTGAAAACCTGCTCCTGGAGTTCATGGGCGTGTGCTTGTCCAACGTCAAAGGCTGGCGGATGAAAAAGGCTTTGTTCATGGTTGGCCCCGGCGATACCGGAAAGTCGCAGCTAAAGAGCCTGACCGAGCGGCTACTCGGGCGTGGGAACTTCATCGGCATCGACCTTAAGGAAATCGAAGCGCGGTTCGGAACCGGAAACATCTACAACAAGCGCCTTGCCGGAAGTTCTGATATGAGTTTCCTGACCGTGGATGAACTGAAAACCTTCAAGAAATGCACTGGCGGTGACAGCCTGTTTGCCGAATTCAAAGGGCATAACGGCTTTGAGTTCACCTACAACGGCCTGCTGTGGTTTTGCATGAACCGTCTGCCGAAGTTCGGCGGCGATGACGGGCATTGGGTCTACAACCGCATTATGCAGATGGAATGCTCGAATGTAATCCCGCTTGCCAAGCAGGACAAGCAGCTATTGGACAAGCTATATGCCGAACGCAGCGGAATTGTCCACAAGGCGGTTATGGCACTCAAACAGGTGATTGCAAACGGTTATGTATTCTCCGAGCCGGAGAGTGTGGCTGCTGCCCGCAAGACTTATATGGAAGAAAACAATACCGTGATCGCCTTTTTCCAAGAGTGCATGGCAGAGCGCCCGCAACTTAAGATCAAGGACAATTGCACCACTGGCAGAGTATTTGAGGTTTATAAGGCTTGGTGCGCTGACAATAACCATGGCTACGCCAAGACCGCCAAGGAGTTCCGCGCGGAACTTGCCGCCTATTTGAACACAGTCCATGCCGATTTAATCACACGCCGGGGTACTGGCGGCAACTTCTACCGCAGATACACCTTGACCGATGAAGCAAAGGAACTGTACCGAAAGGCATACGGCTATGACGATGCGGCGCTCTTCGCATCCAGCTAAAAAACAGTGAAAGTAGTGAAAGTTAGGTGAAAGTAAAA
>NZ_KB894630.1 GCF_000374545.1 Anaeromusa acidaminophila DSM 3853 | reverse complement strand
TACACACTCCTTTGGGTTTGCTAGCACTTACCTTTTCGGAGTTTTCGATGGCTTTTCCTTTTTCACTTTTGCGAACTTAATTCTACGCTATCAAAGCCCGCAGCCTACACACTTATCTACTTCAATTTTAATTTTATTAATCATACCTTTGCTTCTCCTAAATCATTACCCATTTCTGTTCCTAGCAAGCATTTGGGTGAAGCGCCCCGGCTCGCCGACATCTCCCAAATTCCGTGCATAACAGTTCCATAAACTTCGTCTCAGCGGAGTTCTTTCCATCGACATTTTCATCCCCTTGTTATGGCTATTAGTATCACATATTAATCAACAATCCCATCCAGTATTTCATTGATCGTCCGGCATACATCCGCATACTGAATATCGCGAGCATAATCAAATTGCGCCTGATAATCCAACCAATGCCTTTTCATCGTTTCGCTATTTTCAACGGTTGCTATAATCCCAGCATATCGCTGCATCACAGCCGATGTATCTCTTTTCTCCGTCGTTGCCTTAAACGCATCTTTTAAGGCACTAGAATCAACATTGTTCCATTGCAACTGGCGAATAATAAAAACATCATAATAATCCCTGGGACGGGTATTCTGGTCACCTCTTGAAATGATGGTTTCCAGTTTTTCAGCCAGAATGGTTTCCAAGTTATACGCCAATACTTTAATGCTCCGCTGTTCAAGCATCAACCGGAACTCATAGACAATTTCTTTCGGCGTAATTTTATCACCGGTGGTAATATCAATTTTCAGCGGTACCGCCATCGGCTGATACAATGCCTCCAGCGTCAACCGAAAACCTGTATATTCATCGCTTTCCCTGATTTCTTCAATGCGCTTAACAGCAAAAATAACATCGTCATCGATCTCAATCGCGCAAATCCCCTCAAACATCTTCATTATCGTATCAGAGTTGACCGGCATCCCTTTTACCGTGGCATCCATATCCATGGTCGCCCGTGTATCAAGGCCTACCAGTGCTGCAATCAAAAATCCGCCTTTCAGGATAAAATTCTCGTGATAGGAAGATACCGAAATCCGTTCCAGCAACCGTTCGAGCATGAAATTTTGCAGAACGATTTGTGCTGAGATATTTTTACTTTTCGCCATATGCTTAATGATCGCCTTTAACTGCATCACGTTTTTCACAGCAATACCTCCAGATATGAGCGAATTTTCTTTTCCACCCTCATTAGTTTTGCGTATTCCGATAATTGGGGAATGTCTTTCTTGTCCAGTTTTGCATAACGCTTAAATGCTTCTGTCACAATCTGAATCTCCACGTTGCTTCGGCCTTTCAGAATGTCGCACAGCGTTCTTTCGGCATTGTATAGTCTTACGATATTGCCGCCAGGCGTTTTCCCGGTGGTGACGCCAAGTTCATAAAGTTCATCTTTGACCCGGTAGCATTTTACGTTTTCCGTCTTAAGCGCTGAAATGTTATATTGCAGCGGAAAAGTCATGGAATACTTGATCGGCGTCCGGTCGGTCAAATCCATTAAAAAGAGAGCCGTTCCGTGGGAAAATATCCCCTTTTTATAACGGTTTTGGAGATTGAACATTTCATCATCAAACGTCGTGGGCAGAATGTATACCCCTCGTTCCGAGCGTTCCAGCAAGCCTTGATCCGCAAGCATTTTTAAGTAGTAACGGTGAATGCCTGCTTGAGTAACCTGCGCCGTTGTAATCACTCCATTATTCGTTTTTGCCAAATGCATTATTTGCTCAGCATAATTCATTGCTGTCACCTCGTTCTAATTCCGCTCTTTCTTGACTTTCTTGCTTATAATTTTATTAATAATATGCAAGAAAGTCAAAGCAATTAAACACATACTTTTACGCAAAACTCTCTGACTTTCGCGAAAAAGTTCACCCCCCTAAAAGAAAAATCCGCCTAAACTAACGTCTAGGCGAACAAAACAAACACATATTTAGTTTCTTAAAAAGCCTTAAGCCGCATGGTTTAAGGCTTTTTCCGCTCTATCAACGCCACGCACTCGACGTGTGTTTTGATAGAAACGTGATACAAAACGGCATAACTATTACTCCATATACGCTCCGGGGGTAACAAGGGGGTGAGCCCCAAAACTACATTTACACGCTATGCCGCTTCATTGCCGAAAACTGCCCGTATTACCAAAAACAACTGGACACGTACTGTTTCAAATCAATTCGCGCATACCCACCACAACGTTTTTCCACGCTTTTCCATAATAAAGATATCCACTCATTCCTCAGCATCCGATAGCAATAAATCTCTAAGCCATACCGGCAAATGATTTATCTTGTCGACGCCGGGCTATAATTAGCCAGTAGCGCCGGTCGATAATTGATCACTATCGGTCGGGTAGAAATTGACCACCCTCCCCCAATAGGCTACC
>NZ_KB894629.1 GCF_000374545.1 Anaeromusa acidaminophila DSM 3853 | reverse complement strand
GTACGCCCAGATAGGGCGTCATTAAAAGTAGGATAAGGAACTACCACCCACAATCATGGGTGAGCCAATCTGCCTAACCGAAAGGCGAAAGCTGACACGGGAACAGAGTACGGCAGAAAAGCGGTAAGTTGCCCAAAGGCTAAAGGGCACGACTAGAACCGCAATGGCAACCGGATATGAGGTTTAACCTGAGTTTGGTGAACGCAAGGTTTGAGTGTCCATTTCTAAGGGGGATTGGGAAAATAGCCTGAAACCCATTCTGTGGCTGTCTAACGTTACATCCTTCAACGTTGGAATGATTGCAAATACCACAGCACGAGCGGGAGAACCCGTGTTAAAGAACCGAAAGCGAAACCGACAATCCGGAATCCAAGTAATGACGCTAACTGGGGATATCCTAAGGGTCAATGCCGCGAAAGAGGCTATAGCTCTGGGCTTGAATATGACCTAAGGGTACGGAGCTTCCGTAGTAGTCCGATGACGGTAACGCCGTCAACATGGCGAAGGGGAGCAGTTTATGCGACTTCAAAATTAAAGATGAAAGGGAGGAGAATCCTCGAATGAAACCAACATCTGAAATTTTGGAACGAATGTATCAGAATTCAGCGAAACACACTAACGGTGTCTACACACGACTTTACAGATATTTGTTACGGGAAGATATATATCTGACCGCATACAAAAAACTCTATGCCAATAAAGGCGCGGGAACAAAAGGCGTGGATAATGACACGGCGGACGGCTTTGGGATGGAATATGTTCATCAAATCATTGATGAACTGAAAAACCAAACCTATATGCCCAAACCGGTCAGAAGAACGCATATCCCAAAACAAAACGGAAAGATGCGCCCGCTTGGCATACCGTCATTTCGGGACAAACTTGTTCAAGATGTGATAAGGCAGTTTCTGGAAGCAATTTATGAGCCGATTTTCAGCGATCGTTCGCATGGTTTTAGACCGAACAGAAGCTGTCATACTGCACTGAAACAAATCAGTCGCAGTTTCCGCGGAGCAAAATGGTTTGTCGAGGGTGATATCAAAGGCTGTTTTGACAATATTGACCACGCAGTGCTATTGAATTTGCTGTCGGAGAAAATCAAGGACAGCAAGTTTGTCACGCTTATCGGGAAATTTCTGAAAGCAGGGTATTTGGAGGCTTGGCAGTATCACGCGACCTACAGCGGAACACCCCAAGGCGGTATTTTGTCGCCTATCCTTGCCAACATCTATCTGCACGAACTGGACAAGAAGGTTGAACAGCTGAAGCAAGATTTTTCACGCCCTGCAGAAAAAGTCAGAACCACGATCTACAGCACGAAGGCACGCGAGATTGAACGTGTCAGAAAGCTGTATGCGGATTGCGTAAGTGATGAGGAACGCAAAGAGGTATTGGATAAAATCCAAAAGCTTAAAACGGAAATCAGAACGCTTCCATATAAAGACGCAACCGATAAAAAGTTGGCTTATGTCCGTTATGCTGATGATTTTATCATCAGCGTGTGCGGTACGCGGGAAGAATGCGAGGAAATCAAGCAGCAGTTAAAGTCGTTCCTTTCCGAAAAACTCAAACTGGAGCTTAGTGATGATAAAACCAAAATCACACACAGTTCCGAAAACGCAAGATTTCTCGGATATGACGTTAATGTTCGTCGTAACAATGAGTGTAAGCGTAAAGGCAATGGCACGATACAACGGACATTGAACAATTCCGTGGAGCTTCTGGTACCGTTTGAGAAAATCGAACGGTTTATGTTTGAGCGAAAAATCGTCAAGCAAGACAAAGATGGGACCTTGATACCGTGGCAAAGGCTGTCGATGTACGGATTGACTGATTTGGAAGTGCTGGACACCTACAATTCGCAAACGCGTGGAATTTGTAACTATTACAGTTTAGCGAGCAATTTCGCCAAACTAAAGTATTTCGTATATCTCATGGAATACAGTTGCCTGAAAACGCTGGCGCAAAAACATAAGACCAGGATCTCGGCTATCAAGAGAAAATACAAAGCGGGACATTCGTGGGGTATCCCCTACGAAACTAAAAATGGCGCAAAAAAGATGATGAGTATAAAATTCTCAGATCTGAATAAAAGCGCTATATTCAATGGCGAAGTGGACAAAATTACCCATCACGCCCATTTTACCAACGCAAATTCTCTTGAAAACCGTTTGAAAATGAAGAAATGTGAATTGTGCGGTGCGGATAGCAATACCACCTTTGAGATTCACCACATCAACAAGCTGAAAAATCTCAAGGGAAAGGAACAATGGGAGCGGGCTATGATTGCCCGCAAACGAAAAACTTTGGTAGTTTGCAAGTCCTGCCATAATGGAATTCATCATTCGTCATAGCGTAAATGGAAAGCCGTGTACATCGAGAGGTGTAAGCACGGTTTGGGGAGAGGGTGGAACAAACCTGTCGCAGTAATGCGGCAAGGCGGTACTTCCCTACTCTACATGAAGTTTCAAAGCATCGGCAT
>NZ_KB894628.1 GCF_000374545.1 Anaeromusa acidaminophila DSM 3853 | reverse complement strand
CTTTTCTTCCCCATGTTTTTCGCTCCTTTTTAAGTTAGTCTAGCATACTTTTTTCTAACTTAAAATCTGGCTCGATTTTCGGGGGGCATGCCACTATTTATCGTTATCTAAATAAACTAATGCGTTTTCCCCTTCTAGTCCATACATTTACGCCCCCCTTACTTTCACGTAAAAGTTCAAATTCATCACCCCCTAAAAGAAAAAATCCGCCTAAACTAACGTCTCGGCGAACAAAGGAAGCACATATTTAATTTCTCTAAGGAAAAATTTGAGTACGATTTTGTGTACGAACAAAAAAGGGTTCCAGCTAATCGCTGGAACCCTTGTATTTGCTTGGCACTGTCACTACTTATGGATAGAATGCACCACCTTGCACCGCTCGGTGCATTGTTCCAAATGAAATCGTTAAATTTGAACCCCCTCACGGCAAATCGTTAAACTAAAGAGTCTGCCATTCAGTAAATGCTTACATCGGAAATCCTGATATGCAAGCTCCGTAATGGCTAGCTTATACATTATATTCTTATTTCTTCACATTTTTTCAACCTTTTTGTTTTTTTGTATTCTTAACCGCATACATTTCAGCATCAGCCCTGGTAATTAATTCGTTATCAGTAATTCCATCTGTGGGATATATTGCACAACCAATACTAACCCCCACATAACAAGTGATCCCTTCTAGTAAAAAAGCCGGTGCTATAGCGTCAGAAATTCTTTTTTTGATGTTATCAACCTCTTGCTTATTGTCAACTTCAGATAACAACACAATAAATTCGTCGCCCCCCACCCTAGCGACCATATCAAATTCACGCAGACTGTTTTTTATTCGTCCAGCTACTTCAATAAGCAGTAAATCACCAACCCTGTGTCCATAAGTGTCGTTTACAAGCTTAAACCCATCCAAGTCCATAAACAACAAGGCCACATGTCTTTCATATCTCTTTGCCTGTGCTAAGCTATGTTTCAAATATTCATTAAAACGATTACGATTCGGCAAACCCGTAAGACTATCGTGTGATGCCATCAGTTTTAATTGCTCACTATATGCTCGGCGAATAATAACATTTTGAGCGTAGAAATAACTTATAATCAACCCTAAAACTGCCATTACTATCCATATAACCACAAAACGCTGTTTCATCACGATAGTTTCCTGTTCTAATATATCATTAGAAACGTGAGATACAATAATCCAATAGTAATCCGAACTAGAGAATATATGATCACAGTACCCTGTTGCCTCGGCGACCCCAACACTTGTCAACAGCTCGTTACCAAATGGGGATATCTTAACAAAAGAAAATAAACCTTCTTCTTCAACAAACTGCCCCTGATTGTTCTCCTGAATTAAAGCCCACGCTTTAGGATAACGCATGGCGTAGGTTTCTTGCTTTTTATTTTTAAACATGAACCCCCATTCCTGTTGCGAATTGTTAGAACTAAGCCAGTATCCATCACTATTCAGCAGTTCTGGTGTCCCAAAGCTATTTTTCGAAGCCTTGAGAAAATTTTGTAGCATGTACTCACCTAAGTAGTTCAACACAATAACGCCTGTTTTATTCCCTGACGAATCAAAAGTCGGGGTCGCAAAACGCAACATAGGTTTAAAAGGAACCTCTAGCTGGCCATTTTCGATATTTAAATCAAAAGGAGAAATGTATACTTGATCTCGACCTAGTTTCATAGCATCATCAAAATAGTAGCGTCCGGCTTTATTTTGCAATTCCGAATCTGGAACCACCTGCGGTGATCCATTATTATAATTAACGCGTATGATCTCGTTACCTTTACTATCTAAAAATCGAATTTGATCGTAAACATTTTTTCTCAAAGCGAAATGCTCATAATAATGTGACAGTTCCTCGGCCGCCTGTCGATTAAAGTGTCCTACATATCGTTCTTCTTCCGTGATCGTCTTCAATTCTAGTAAGTCCGATAAAAACATTAAATCTGAACGATTAACTTCAATATCTTTCGCAATAGAAGTTGCTGCTTGATTGACCTTTGCCAACTCATCAGCACGAATACCTATACGAATTGTTTTTTCTTGAAAATAATAGGCTACTCCAAGCAGCACCGAGAACACACATAAAAGGATTACAGCCGTTTGTAGAAATTGTTGATAAAACGCAGGAGTTTTTTTATTAGATAAAGCTTTCATTACACATAGTTCCTTTCTTGTTATCGAGCTTTTCGAAAATAATATGAAAACCTTATAATGATTTAATCTCTTTTTCTACAACATTATTATTCCGCAAAATAAAGTTCACGTGTAGGTTGCGCACAATTAAAAATCAACGCAAGATAAAAGAGGTATGCCCCAACGGGACATACCTCTAAGAGTTATTCCCGCATCAGGAATATATTGCTTCCCCCTCTTAACTATAACTTTCCCTGATAGTGTCAAGGAATGTTCGCAAAAACCATCGCACTCCGAAATAGCTAAGCGCTTTTGCTCAACTGTTGTTGAATTTCGTTGATAAGCATAGG
>NZ_KB894627.1 GCF_000374545.1 Anaeromusa acidaminophila DSM 3853 | reverse complement strand
CCCGCCCCGCCTGTTTGACTGTGAGAAAACTAACGGTTTACAAGGTGGCTTAAACCCTTGGAAACACTGGGTTCTTGGGGTTTTCTCGGAGTCATTCCTTAAGGAGAAATCACAAGGACTATGACCATGACTGCTCCACCTCTGGATTGGCTGTTGTCGGTATTACCGATAGCAGGTCAAACTCACTTTTGCGTTGGTTGTGGGGGTGTCTGATTCGGTGTGAATACCTCTGAGACTTCCATATTTGACTTCTGAGAGGTTTTTATGGTGTGGTGCGATAGTTTCCCTTAGTGACCTTATAAAAGTTGCTCAGAAACGAAATGTGGAGGTCTCCACAATTTTGGGGACACGGTGTAGCGGTTGGCTCAATATCGAGCAGACCCACAGAGACACAAAGAGAAAGACTGCCCACTTAGGGACAGCCTTGAGGTTTCCTATGCAGTTCTTGCGGTCTTGCTGTTCAATCCATCCTTGAAGCCTTGGCGGTACGCTTGCTCCATCATGGCAGAGGCTTTCTCAGTCATAGTGAAATCGTAATGACACAGGAGTTCAATGGCCTCTGGTCTATCGCTCAGAAGTTCCTTGAGTTTATCAAAGAGGCTTTGCTGTTCCTCAATGAGTTCCTGCGGTTCGCTGAGTGTTCCCATGCGTTCCCATATATACTCACTGGTTGCCTCATCATGTTCTCTGTTGGCTCTCACAGCCTTAATCAATGCTTGTCTTTGTTGGATTTTCTCTTTGTTGCTCATGGTGTTGTTCTCCCTTCTGTTGTCAATAGAGTCCACAATTTTGTGGAGACGTCACAGGTTAAGGTCTATGTAAACCTTGTCCAGTTCGTCCTTGGTTATCCCAATGTATCGCAGGGTAACACTGGGAGACGAATGGTTCATTAGGTGCTGGATTCTTGTGATGTCATGCCCTGCTTTATACGCCCAGTAGCCAAAGGTTTTCCTCAGCGTGTGGGTTCCTATAGCGTCCTTGATGCCTACCGCTCTTGCGGCCTCTGTGAGAATGTCATAGGCTTGCTGTCTTGATATTGGCTTATGGTTCCCTTGGCTGTCCTTCTTCCTGCTGTAGAATAACGGACAATCAGCCATGAGGGTTTCATTCTTGAGGTACTCAGCGACAGCCTTCCGGCAGTTCTCAGACAGTGGGAAGTCCTTTGCTTTACCTGTCTTCTCTTCGCGCAGAGTCACTCTGTCCTTGTCCTTTACGTCCGATACCTTGAGGTTCAGTAGGTCGCTGATGCGGAGGCCGCTATTTATCCCTAAGACGAACAGGAGCCAGTCCCTTTTGTTCTTCTCCTTGAGGTATCGCTTCATGTTGTCCAGTTGTTTCTTGTCTCTGATAGGCTCAACGTATTCCATGTGTCCTCATCTCCAATCTGCTTCGTTGGCTTTATTGTATTATTATGACAGATTGAAAGTCAACACTGTTTTTGAAACTGTGGTGTAAAATGGCTGTCCGCTCAGTAACCATGCGGTCTCAGAGGCTTTCTGGTGAATCTGTCAGAAGTACATTGTGTCAGATTCGCAGGGAGTAACGAAGGATACTCATATTGTGGGTACCCTATTGATGATTCTAGGACGATTCAAAGAACATTGAGGTCAGAAGGGAATTTTCCCTTTTGATATTTTCAATACTTTGATGATAAGGGTCACGTTTTACCGGACCCCTGCACGGAAGATTGTTCCGGTCAGCTTTTCATTTTCATCTACAAGACTAAGTAGCTTAGTGACTAATTCAACCACATACAAGAGAAAGAGGGAGTATCATCGAGTAACACAGAGATAACGCGAGATAATTAAGGCATATATCACAATACGTCTAAATATGGCATATACCGAAGAAGAGGGAATAGCGGTACAAATAGACACCTCTGGTATTACGTCACAATATAGAGAGAGAAAACAGGAGATAAAGAGAGATACTAAGAGTATCCTTGAGATAACAGAAGTATTCCATTTACTAACCTTCTTTGTCCATTGATTATTGATAAATAACAGTATTGACAGAATTAACTTTATGTGATACCCTATTATACCTTTAGTATATACTTAGAGTAATACCTTGAGGTAATTCTAAAAGTATCCTGTTGGTTGTCCTTTAGGTGATACCTTTAGCAGTATACTTTTAAGTTAAATACTCTTAGAGGTATACCCATAGGTTCTTTATGGTGTATCTCATAGTCAATCATAGAGATACTTAGAGAATGACCATGAGAGTCAATAAGATACCATGTGTTGTCCTTTAGGTGTGAAATCAGATAGCAGGTAAAAGATATAAATGCCTCTCAGACGCTCTCAGAGCCTCTCTGTGAGGTTTTTCTTTGTCTGTACGATAGTTTCCCTTAGTGACAATCTAAAAGTCGCTCAGAAGTCAAATATGGCTGTTTGGTGTCTTAATCAGAGTAATACCTTCCTGTGTCCAGAGGGTGCAGTCTTATTCCTCCTGCTGTACCCTCTTTGACCATAAAGAAAAGACAGGTCGGGTAAATACCTTTCCTGTCCTTTGCTGTGCGTTCCTCTGTGCTATGGAATCTGTTTCTTTTGGTTGTACCTTTGGAGTTATCCACAGGTTTTCTCTCTCTACTACAGGTACGTTATTCTTATACAGGTAATAAAGAGATACAGGAGGGAGCCTTTCCGCCCAGTAACCACGCGGCCTACAGGGATACATGCGTCACCGTTAATGCGTGGATAA
>NZ_KB894626.1 GCF_000374545.1 Anaeromusa acidaminophila DSM 3853 | reverse complement strand
GCTTTCGCCTTTCGGTTAGGCAGATTGGCTCACCCATGATTGTGGGTGGTAGTTCCTTATCCTACTTTTAATGACGCCCTATCTGGGCGTACACCCTCTTCCAGCACCGCTACCCGGTGAGCGTTGCTACTTCCCTGGTACACGGCATTCCAGCTTTCCCGGATACGCGCCGGATCTTTGACCACGCCGGGATGCTCGAGTACTCCTCCGGGATTTGCCCCATTGGCAAAGAACTTAGCGCCATATTCCTCAGTGGCGATGGCCATTCCGATCGCGTTTTTGGCCATGGCAATCGGCGAGTAGCCGATAAGGCCGTCAAAGCCAAGTCCTGGAATGTGGAGGACTTCGTAATTGCGCAATAAAAATGTCTGCCCATCTTTTTCGTATTGGTAGTACAGAATTCCCTGATCGTTCCGGTTGACCAGCATCTTGTTCGGGAGCAGCGGATATAAGCCAACAACTCTGCCCCGGCCATCTCGGATGATCTGGGCATAGGCATTGCCCCATAACAAAAGATGCCCCATCAGTGTTTCGCGAAACACGAATGAGGTCATCTCCGGATTTGGCTCGCTATGGAGCAAATAATAGATTGGATGGTCGATGGCTTTTTCCTTGCCGTTGGCTGTATAACGATAAGTGTGCATTGGCAACGAAGCGATGGTTTCCGCCAGGATTCTGACGCAGGCGTAGACCGCGGTGGTTTGCAGCGCCGTTCGCTCGTTGACCGTCTTGCCGCTGGAGCTGGTGCCGAAGAAAAAACTGTAGGCGCTACCCCAGAAGCTGTTTTGCGGGCTGGCTCTTGTTTGAAAAAAACGCGATAAAAAGGGGATTTTCATGAGTCACCTCCACTTTCAAGAAAATACATGCCTTTTTAGAAATATTTTCAATAACATATTGCACTCCCTATATCGATATGTTATATTAGTTATGTAATAACACGTAACTGAAAATACGTTTTTAAGGAGGTTTTATTTTATGAAAGCAACTTTTAGTGACTTTCTTCAAAAGGCCCCAAACTACAAAAAGTTTTCCGGCAATGCAGAGGCCATCCACATTTTTGATACCATTTTGTCTGAAGATCAAAACATTATCGCAATGATTGACATCAGCGAGGCTGGGAAACCGGCTCTATGTGCCTGCTTGGCTCAAATCGAAAATTATTACGAGAGCCAGTCTTCACCCCAGTTTGACCTAAAGGACAACTTCACAAAACAAGCTTTAGGAACAATGGTACGAATCGTTCTAGAACCTTTTGGATATTTAACCAGGTCGCAAAAAGATATTCCAAAATCTTATCAGCCCAAGTACGTCACCTCTGCAATGACCTACGAAAAAACAGGTATAGCCTCAATGAAAGTTGTACGTCGTATCGAACCAGTTTAACTACAACACCAGTATCCCTCTATTATCATACACGCTCCCACTATAGCCACCATTCCGAATAGCCCTGTCCAGCGCCATGATAAGCGCTACAGCACCGTCAATGCGATCGGTGCTTTTTTCTTTATCTGGCTTGATGTTGCCCGCCGGATCTGTTTTTACATAGATGTTATCCATCATCCAACGAAGCACCGGATTGCTTCCATGAGCCAACTTCTTTTCCAAGGTCAGCTTCATCAGCTCCTTGGACGCTGGAGACATGTCCTTATAACCCTGGCCAAACGGCACAACGGTAAAACCCATGCCTTCAAGATTTTGCACCATTTGCACAGCGCCCCAGCGGTCGAAGGCAATTTCCTTGATGTTATACTTGGTGTTGAGTTCCTCAATAAACGCTTCAATGAAGCCATAATGAACTACGTTGCCCTCGGTGGTCTTAATATAACCCTGTTGCTCCCAGATATCGTACGGTACATGATCGCGCCTAACTCTGGTTGCGAGATTATCCTCCGGAATCCAAAAATAAGGCAGCACAATAAATTTCTCATCGTCTTCAAGCGGCGGAAACACCAGCACAAAAGCAGTAATATCCGTGGTACTAGATAAATCAAGCCCGCCATAACAAACTCTACCGTGTAGACTTTCGGGACAGATTGGAAAATCGCACTCGTCCCAACGGTCCATCTGCATCCAGCGCACTGACTGCTTCACCCATTGGTTAAGCCGTAATTGCCTAAACAGGTTTTCCTCGGCTAAATTCTCTTTCGCGCTTTGAAAGGCAGCCCTGACTTTTTCTATATCAATGGTATGACCCAGGGATGGGTTAGCCTTATACCAATTTTCTTCATTGCCCCAATCGTCAGTATCCTCGATTCCATAAATAGCTGAATAGAAAGTCGGGTCAATTTTTCTTCCGGACAAAATGTCCGTCGCTTTTTGATGCACTTCATAGCAGATCGAGTTTCGGTCATTGCCAGCGGTAGTAATCAGGAAAAATAGCGGTTGTGTTCTGGCATCGCCAGAGCCTTTGGTCATAACATCATATAGATTACGATTAGGCTGAGCGTGCAACTCATCAAATACAACGGCATGCACATTGAGTCCATGCTTGGTATAAGCTTCTGCCGACAACACCTGGTAAAAGCTATTGGTTGGCTGATAAACAAGTCGCTTCACCGACATGATCGGTTTAATCCGTTTTTTGAGTGCCGGGCACTGATCTACCATATCGACTGCCACGTCAAATACGATGGAAGCCTGCTGGCGATCGGAAGCACAGCCATACACTTCCGCCCCCCATTCATTGTCGCCGCAAGTCATATATAGTGCTATTGCAGCAGCAAGTTCACTCTTTCCATTCTTCTTTGGAATTTCAATGTAAGCCGAATTATATTGCCGATAGCCATTTGCTTTCACCGTTCCAAAAACCTCGCGGATGATTGTATCCTGCCAGGGCAACAGTTCAAACGGTACTCCACGCCACTGACCTTTGGTATGCTTTAAGCAGTTGATAAATTGAACTGCACGCTGCGCCTTATTTTCATCATACACTCTTTTTGCCTCCGTTTATCAAAATCAGTTCCATCGGATCAGCAGCAGACTGTTGACCAGTATTGGCATGCCCCCCGAAAATCGAGCCAGATTTTAAGTTAGAAAAAAGTATGCTAGACTAACTTAAAAAGGAGCGAAAAACATGGGGAAGAAAA
>NZ_KB894625.1 GCF_000374545.1 Anaeromusa acidaminophila DSM 3853 | reverse complement strand
CGTTCTTCACCCAGCGTCTTCTTCAAAACAAGAGCTCGTTCAGCTCCTGCGAGGCCAGCTGAAAGGGAAATGCGGGAACTCGCTGCGCTCAGACAACCGTATTTCTTATCCTACCAGCTGGCCTTACAGGCCCTGCGGAGCGCTTCGCTCGCAAAAGTTTTGCCGCAGGCGCTGGGCGCGGACGTTAGGCTGCAGCCTGTGAATTGATATGCTTTCCTTGTTAAAGGGAGGTAGGGGAAGTGGTGTTTCTGTATCCCCGCATAGAGTGCAATATCGACCTAATTTTCTTATATATAATGAAGGAAAATGAATATTTTTCCTAAACCTTGCAATATTGTTAGGATACAGTTTGAAAATCTAAAAGCTGTAAGGAAAATTTTAAAGTAAAATTATGTAAAAATAGAACGATAATTCTGAAAAAAGAAAGACATTGCGAGTAAAATAATCCGCTAAGAAAGGGAGTTTTTTGCGAAAATTTGTTTATGAGTAATTTTATGAAAACTTAAAAAGTAAATTACAATAGGCGTTTATTTGATGAAAATGGAAGTTGTGGTGAATTAGTGCGTGTGTGGATAGATATGCAAGCCTCAATCTATATAATTACAAAATCTAATTTTTTTTAAAACTAAACAACTTTGGAAGTAACAAATAAAGATATAAATAAAAACAAAAATATTTACACACAAGACGCTGCGGTTTGACAGTCAAAAAAAATCATGTTACAATGACTAAACCTTTAGAAAGGGGGAGTGGAATGAAAAACACTCTGTCTCTAAAGGTACTTTCTGAGCGGAAAGAGCTGGTGCTGATTTCAGCGCTGGCACTGTCGATCTTCTTTTTGACCGGCTTTGTATGGGCATATAAAACGGTCGATGTGCAGGTCGATGGGCAAGCTGTTTCCATTCGCACGCTACACAGCAAGCCCACGGACATTTTGGCGGAAGCCGGAGTGGAAATGGGACCGCAGGACGAATATCGCTTGTCGACGCCTTCGGTGCAGAATGGTACGGTGGTGGAGGTGCTTCGTGCATTCCCCGTGACAGTTCAATTAAAAGAAGGAACTAAAACCGTTATGACGGCCAAGCAGACGGTTGGGGAATTGGCAGGAGCGCTGGGCTTTAAGCCTGAAACCGTGCGAACCGAACCGGGGGACGGGGTACGCCTGTCTCCGAATATGACGGTACGCCTCGTAAAAATCGAAACAAGAATGGAAACAAGGGAGATTCCTGATCCCTTCTCCGTGATGCAACAGCCTGATGCTACTCTTGAAAAAGGGGCAACAGAGGTGCTGGAAACAGGCACCGACGGAGTGAAAGAAGTGGCTGTCCGTGTTACTTTAGCGGATGGTGAATCTATCGGGGAACAAGTGGTGTCAGAGAAAGTCAAGGTAGCCTCCAAAGCGCAGACGGTGCGAGTTGGTACACGCGATGTAGTGAATACGTCTCGCGGCGATCAACGGTTTAGCCGGACGTTAACGATGGAAGCTACGGCGTATCTGCCCACGGACGGAGGCGGTCATGGGATTACCGCCAGCGGCATTCCGGCTCGCTGGGGGGTTGTGGCAGTAGATCCCAGAGTGATTCCGTTAGGAACACGGTTGTATATCCCTGGTTATGGCTATGCAGTGGCTGCAGATACCGGTGGCGCCATCAAAGGAATGAAAATTGACCTTTGTATGGAGGACTATGCACAGGCATGGGGATTTGGCCGACGTTACGTCAAAGTATATGTGCTGGAAGACTAACCGTACAACAGGCAGGTAATGTATCGAATGCTGAAAGATGTCATTGTGGTAGAAGGAAAACAAGATATTCAGGCAGTGAAACGTGCTGTTGATGCCGAATGTATTGCTACCGGCGGATTTGGCTTAGGACCGCGTGTGTTGGAGCGGGTTGCTCAAGCTATGCGGCACCGGGGCGTCATTATTTTGACTGACCCGGACAGTGCTGGAGAACGAATTCGACGTTATCTTAGCAGCCATTTCCCGGAAGCGCGCCATGCCTTCATTCCGAAGGAAGAGGCTCAGGCGGCAGGCGATATTGGGGTGGAAAACGCATCGCCGGAATCCATCCGCACGGCTTTAGAAAAAGTTCGTGTGGAGCAGTGGCAGCCAGAAGAGCCTTTTGTTTGGAGCGATATGCTGCAAGCAGGGCTGACGGCTCACCCGGAGGCGGCGAAACGACGCGCCCTATTGGGAGCAGCGTTGGGTATTGGTTATGCCAATGCAAAAACCTTTTTTTATCGTTTGAATCATTATGGCATTACGGTTGAAGAATTCTGGGCTGCAGTGGCAGCCGGGGAGGAGCCTAAATCTTGTTGAGCCTGAAACCTGTCATTGCGAATAAGGATGTGACCTTGCATATTCTGAAACGTTTTGGCATTCGTATGAGTAAGAAACTTGGACAAAATTTTTTAGTGGATCCCTCAGTGGTGGCTGGTATCGTCAAAGCTGCAGGCATTCAAGAACAAGATGTAGTACTAGAAATTGGACCTGGAATCGGCACCTTGACGCAAGGCTTAGCCGAGACAGGCGCCAAGGTAGTTGCCGTAGAATTGGACCGGCATTTGTTGGACGTCTTGGCCCATACCCTGGAAGGGTATGAAAACGTCCGGATTGTGCATGGAGATATTCTTAAAATCGATATTCTACAAGAAGTAGGCTGCGGCCCGTTTAAGGTAGTAGCCAATCTTCCCTACTACATCACAACGCCCATTATCATGGAATTGCTGGAAGCTCGTCTTCCCATCGATTGCATGGTGACAATGGTGCAAAAAGAGGTGGCCGAACGCATGGCGGCCGAGCCGGGGAGCAAAGCCTATGGTGCATTATCAGTAGCGGTGCAGTATTATACTAAACCGCATGTGCTGATGACGGTACCGCCCAGGTCTTTTATTCCCGCTCCGGCTGTAGAGTCGGCAGTCATCTGTTGCGAACGTCGGGAAAAACCGGCTGTCGAAGTAGAGGATGAAGCCTTATTTTTCCGCGTAGTAAAAGCGGCCTTTGGCCAAAGGAGAAAAACCTTGGCCAATGCCCTAAAGGCCGGAGGATTTCCTCAGGAACAGCTTCAATTGGTATTGGCGGAAGCCGGTATCAATGCTATGCGGCGAGGCGAGACTCTTTCATTAGATGAATTTGCTGCTATTGCTAATGGTCTATTCGCTCAGAAACGTACCGAAGAGAATTTATGACAACAAAAAAGCCCGCTGCATGATATGCTACCCCTAGATAGGACAATGAAAAAACACATTGTCTTGTCTGGGGGTAATTTTATGCCACATAAAGAAAAAGTATCGGCCACTTTGA
>NZ_KB894624.1 GCF_000374545.1 Anaeromusa acidaminophila DSM 3853 | reverse complement strand
GACCGCTTTTTCCAGCTGGACGATCCAGCTTTGATAAAACGGGGGTGACATCAATATTGGACAGAACTTGAAACAAGCGAGTGGATTCATCATATTGCATCAATGTTTCAAAGGAAAACAACAAGGTTTGTCGAATCATAATAGTGACTTCACCGTCCTTTGCGTAAGGTTAGGGTAGCACTTACTGATTCGCATTTGTGGGGGTGAAGTCCTTTTTATTGCCTAAAAACCTTTTGATTTTTCTAGGGTTCGAGAATATGAAAATCACTCAATAAGGATGATCTTGCAGAAGTTGGGAAAATCGGATAAAAACATACGAAAAGTTAATATCCTAAGGTGAAAGAATACTTATGTATAGGCGGTGAAATGTATGACAATTATTGAGAAAGTAAGAGATACTTTTGCCGATTGCGAGTTAGGCGCTATTTATGTTACAAGTGAAATTATTGCTATGGTAAAAGCAAAACATGGAGTAAATGAAGGCAGTATTATTCCAAGTGATTATTGTTATAATCTTACCAATAAAGGTAAATTGGCAGATGCTTCCTTAGAGAAATTTAAGATACTTGAATGGCTAGCTAGAGGTAAGTACAAATATTTAGGGGAAAACTATCCGTATACAGGAGTTGTCATCAGTAATCCTCGCAAGAACCCTATAAAGCAGGTATTATAATGAGTGATAAACCGAAAAAATGAATTTTGTTTTAAGGAATAAACTTGTGTAGCAAAAAAACATGTTAACCAAGAAAAATTGAACGAAAGATAATTATATGCGTGGAGGTGCTGGAATGGCACAAAGTGTTGTAGTTAAAAAAGATGAAAAGGTAAGTAGTATTTTTGATTTACTTGGTGTTGATTGTACCTGTGATGATTTTACCAAAAAATTCAAAGAAGAATATCCAAAAGACTGGAATAGAATCAATAAAGTCTATCAAGACCATGAAAGACGAGACACTAAAGGCAAAGGACATCCTATGCCAGAGCCAAACAAGTACATGGAGAATATGTATAAGGGGGGAAAAGAAAAATACAAAAAACTTACCGATTAAAAATTTATTGTCGCACAGTGTGAATTTATACTTGAATCTTTCTGCTTTTAGAGCATTACTAATTGATAACTACAAAATCAAGGAGTGATGCATAATGGCAATTAACGAGCAAACAAAAAGTGAAATCAGAGCACTTCGCTTACAGGGTTATGGCTACCGAAAAATTGCTGGTGAAATAGGAATTTCGAGAGATTTAGTCAGAAATTATTGCAAGACAAACGCGCTGGATGGATTAGGCAGTAGTCTTATAAATGTTCCCAGATGTGCTAATTGTGGTAAGGCAATTGAGGTTAAACCAACAGGCCGACGCCGTAAATATTGTTCTGATAAATGCAGACATCAATGGCAAGAGGCGACCCCTCTCATGCATGAGCATAGTTGTACATATTGTGGTAAAAAATTCACCAGCCCGGCCAAAGTAGCCAAGTATTGCTGCCATAAGTGCTTTGAGAGAGATCGGTTTTGGCGAAAAGAAGATGTGCAAATGGTGATGGAATACATTGAAAAGGAAGAACCCGTTCCTAATGCACCCGGATGGATTAAGAAGCTAATCAATGGTATTTTGGATGAGTAATAAACTTCTTTTCCACCCCTTTTGCAGAAGAGTACTCCCCATTTGACGGGGGTGAGTTGCAGTAAAATCCACCTTTGGTGGGGTAGCATTTTTGGATATACTCATTCGCAAAATATGTTCTGCGAAAATTTATAAGGAAAATGTGATGACGCACGTTGAGTGCGTAGCACTCCTCGAAAGAAAACACACCACAAAATAGCGCATAAGCCCAGTAGTGGCAATACAATATAATGTTATGTAGGTGAAAATCTATATGTTTCCTCATTCACCGACGTCTGTAAACTCAACCATAATATAAAGATAAGAAAAAACCTGTAACTCTTATGTAAGGAAGAGATTACAGGTTTTTTTATTGCTATCGAAAAATAAAAAATGATAATAATAAATTTTAGTATAGACATACTAAAATAAAAGTGATACACTACTATTAGTTGGTGCATGGTATTTTTTACTAGAAAGGGGGAAAGTCGTGAATACGTCAATAGATGTTTTTATTAACACGTTAGCTATGCGTGGCATTACTTCACGTGAACAGTTATTGAATGAAATGCTTCGCGTCAAACTTACAGCAAAAGCAGCAAAGCTACAGAAGGATGCTCCCCAAAATGACGGACAAATTTATGAACTTATGAAGCAAGCTACAGAAAATACAATATTGGGATATTTTCCGGGGGATAAAGACTTCTTTTCGGCAGTTTATAAAAGCTCAAAAGATATTGATCTGATCGAATGTACTCTCAAACTTTATCAAAATGATCGCTTTGGGCAGGTCTTTTCACCTGCATACCTTACGGAGTATGTCTGTGACATGATCCAGGACAATAGACCGAAGTCAATACTTATTACAGAAGCAGAGAAAAGTCTTTCTGGTCTTAACGGTATACTCAATAGGTATCGGGAAAGTAAAATAACTCTTACCACATCACACGTGCTTATGTTTATGCTGCTCAAGCTTGGTTTTGAAAAATATGAAAATGTAACTATTTTAAACCAGTCTATCTACCAAGAACTTTTGATTGAGGAGCGGTTTGACTTTATTTATGCTTTGCCGAACTTTGGGGGCAAGGTGGAGGCTATTACTAATAAATATATTTCGTCCAGTTCGGACGGTGTTGCAGTACAAAATCTACTTGGCTGTCTTTCTGCAAACGGAACGATGGTAGCTGTGCTTCCCGCCAAGATTACCTTTGCAGGTGGTGCTGATGCAAAGATGCGCGAGTATATTACAACTGATTATCAGTTGCATAGCATTTTCGGTCTGCCGGAGGGGATATTTAAGCCGTATACCGCAATAAAAACCTATATGCTTACAGTCGGTACCACCCATAATGATACTGTCAGAGTTGGATATCTGGGGTATGATAACGGTTTATATATTACACACGAGAAATCTATATCGTACAAAGAGTTTGTTTCTCATGAGGATTGGCGCATAGAGCTTATACTGGCTGATGATGATGAAAACATCCGAAAATATAAGAACTCAAGTATTGCGAAAGTTAAGCTCCACGAGGTTGCTGAGGTGTTCAGGGGCAAATCGATATTAAAAAAAGATGTTAAGCCAGGGAAAATTCTTGTGCTTAATATTTCCAATATTACTGATGCAGGCATTGATTACGAAAGCTTAGACAATGTTGATGAGGAAGAACGCAAAATTAAACGGTACGAGTTGGTTAACGGTGATGTGGTCTTATCCTGCAGGGGTTCGGCAATAAAAACAGGAGTGTTTCGTAAACAAAAAAATATTGTCATTGCTTCAGCAAACGTCATCGTTATTAGACCGAATGATAAGGTGATGGGCGAGTACCTAAAGATATTTTTCGAAAGCCCTGTAGGTATGGCAGTTATAAAGAGCTTTCAGCGTGGGACAACCATTGTGAATATAAACCATACGGACATTATGGAGATGGAGATGCCTCTGCTTAGTATTGAGGAGCAGAAAGAACTCGTAGCGAAATATGAAGCTGAAAGCGTTCTGTATAGAGAGACCATAATGAAAGCTGAAGAACGTTATTCAATTGAAAAAACAAAAATTTATGACAAGTTACTTTGAACTTGATAGAAAAATGATATTGGAGGGCGAGCATTATGGCGACAGTAAATCTAGGATTTGAAAATAATTTATGGGAGATGGCAGATAAACTCCGTGGCAACATTGAGGCTTCGGAATACAAGCATGTCGTGCTTGGGCTGATATTTCTAAAATACATCTCTGATGCTTTCGAAGAGAGATATAATGAACTTGTTGCTGAGGGCGATGGATTTGAGGAGGACGTTGACGCCTACGCTGAAGAGAATGTGTTTTTTGTTCCCAAAGAGGCCCGCTGGGACCATATAAAATCTAATGCCAAGCAGCCAACTATTGGACAGATAATCGATGAGGCAATGATTGCTATTGAAAAAGAAAACGCCTCACTCAAAGGTGTGTTGCCCAAGAACTACGCCCGCCCTGAAATAGACAAAACAAAACTTGGTGAACTAATCGACCTTTTCTCTTTCAAAGTTGGCGATAAAGAGGCCCGAGCCAAAGACGTTCTCGGCAGGGTGTATGAGTATTTTCTCGGTCAGTTTGGTTCGTCTGAAGGTGAATTTTACACACCGCCATCTATCGTCAAGCTGCTTGTTGAAATGATCGAGCCATATAAAGGTAGGATTTATGATCCTTGCTGCGGATCAGGCGGTATGTTTGTACAAAGTCAGCGGTTTGTGGAAGAACACAGCGGACGAAAAGACGATATCCATATATTTGGTCAGGAATACACTGCAACAACATGGCGACTTTGCAAAATGAATCTTGCTATTCGAGGCATTGATGGCAATCTTGGCGAGCGTGACGCCGATACTTTTACTAATGACTTGCACAAGCTACTTAAGGCCGACTATATTCTGGCAAATCCCCCGTTTAATATTAAAGACTGGGGTGCTAACAGACTGACTGATGATGTTCGCTGGAAATATGGTATGCCTCCTACCGGTAATGCCAACTATGCCTGGATACAACACATGATTTCAAAGCTTTCCCCGAAAGGGATTGCCGGGTTTGTATTGTCAAACGGGTCTATGTCTACTAATACTAGCAGTGAGGGCGAAATAAGAAAGAACATTATTGAAGCAGGGTTGGTGGACTGTATTATCACTTTACCTGCTAACCTTTTCTACAATGTAACCATTTCCGCATGCTTATGGTTTTTGACGAAGGATAAGAAATCGGCGGGACGTGATCGTAGCAATGAGATACTCTTTATCGATGCCCGTAAAATGGGGACAATGATTGATCGAAAACATAGGGAACTGGATTTTGAAACTGAGATAAAATATATTGCTAATACTTATCATAATTGGAAAAAAGGCGAAGGTTATGAGGATATTAAAGGTTTTTGTAAAGCTGCTTCTCTTGATGAAGTACGTTCCCATGAGTATATCCTTACACCGGGTAGATTTGTTGGTATTGAGGAGCTAATAGATGATGGGGAGCCGTTTGATGAGAAGATGACACGCCTCACTGGTGAGCTAGCTGAAATGTTCGCTAAACGTAGTCATTTAGAGGAGGAAATCCGAAGAAGACTGGGGGCGATTGGCTATGAGTTTTAGTGAGTGGCAAAAAGTTAAGCTTGGGGACATTTGCTTGAAAATTGGAAGCGGTGCTACTCCGATGCCCTGCCCCCGAAAACTAGTCCAAAAAACCAAGTTAGTTTAAGCAACGCACACTATGGTTTGAGGTGCTGGAGGCTTGTATCCAAGGGAACTATGTGGTCGTATCGTGTTATACTCCAAAACCCAACGTTTCGTTAATATATCTACTTCAACCATGGAATCAAAAATTTCTCGGTTTAGAAACTCATCTCGCATTTTACTGTTAAAACTTTCGCAAAAGCCATTCTCCCATGGACTGCCTGGTTCAATGTAAGCAGTGGAAACTCCCAGGTTATGCAG
>NZ_KB894623.1 GCF_000374545.1 Anaeromusa acidaminophila DSM 3853 | reverse complement strand
TGTCGACGCCGGGCTATAATTAGCCAGTAGCGCCGGTCGATAATTGATCACTATCGGTCGGGTAGAAATTGACCACCCTCCCCCAATAGGCTACCCTTTGAGTTGTCGAGACATCAAAGGAGGTAGCGCCAATGAAGGAGCGTGGCACTTCTATTATGCTGCAAGAAATGAAAGTTATGCAAGGAAAAAACGTTTCACAAATCGCCCGGGAAACGGGTATGTCGAGAATAACCGTCCGAAAATATCTGGAACAAGGTGAGCAACCGCATCGACTAAAAGGCAAAATACGCGGCTCAAAGCTCGATCCGTTTAAACCGTATATCCAAGAACTGCTTGAGCTTGGAGTCTATAATGCTAGCGTGATTTTTGACCGGATTATTGAACGAGGCTTTGACGGTGGCATCACGATTCTTAAGGATTACCTGGCGCCGTTTCGCCCGCCTTCCGTCAAAATGGAACCAGCCGTCCGGCGTTTTGAAACACCGCCTGGTCGCCAATCGCAAATGGATTGGGGTTTTATGAACTACAAGGCTCGCAACGGTCAAATGCGAAAAGTCGCCTGTTTCGTCATGGTTCTTGGTCACAGTCGAACGCGTTATATTGAGTTTTCGCGCCGCTGCGACAGCGCCAGCTTGTTGCGTTGCATGCTCAATGCTTTTGAGTATTTTGGCGGCGTACCGGAAGTCGTGCTGACCGACAGGATGAAAACGGTGATCATATCCACCGATCACGGCAAACCGATTTGGCATGAACCATTTGAACGGTTCGCAACGGATATGCGATTTATTCCGAAAGTTTGCCGGCCGCGTCGGCCGCAAACCAAAGGCAAGGTCGAACGGCTGGTTCACTACGTCCGGGATAACTTCCTTCCGGGCAGAGCATTTATTGATTTTGGCGATCTGCAACTGCAAGCGGTAGCTTGGTGCGATCAGGCGAATCAAAAGGTTCACGGCACAACCGGCGAACGGCCCGTAGATCTTTTGTCGGCTGAAAAGTTGAGCGCCTTGCCGCCGGAAAACATCTGCAACCCTTATCGCATGGAAAATCGCAAGGTTTCACGCGAAGGCTTCGTCAGTTACAATGGCGCGCTGTATGGCGTCCATTGGAGGAATAGCGGCAAGTGCGTTCAAGTCGCGCTGCAACGCGGCCAGATTATCATTGTCGATGAAGCCGGACAATTGCTCCAAACGCATGCTGTTTGCCACAAATCGCGTAAACATGTTTACGCCACGGGACAATACGATGGGCTTTCCGCACAACAAGGTATCCCGCATGAACCATCCTGTGCCGTGCAAATTCCGCTCGATCAAGTGTATATCCGACCGCTAACCGAGTACGCGCAGTTTGCAGAGGCGACTTGATATGGTGGAATTAGAACACGTTCGCGATAGCCTTGACGCTCTTGGATTGGCGCATTCAGCGCAAGCGCTGGATGCGCATCTGGAACTGGCAGCACATGAGCAGCCAACCTATCTGAGTTTTTTAAACCGACTGCTGGATGCGGAAAACGATGTCCGAAAAGTGCGCAGCGAGGAAACGCGATTAAAGCTATCGCGTCTGCCGCAAAAGAAGAATCTTGGCGAGTTTGATTTCAGCTTTCAACCTGGATTGGATGAACGATTGATTCGCGAACTGGAAACACTGAGTTTTGTGCATCGCCAAGAAAATGTCATTTTGCTAGGGCCGCCGGGAGTTGGCAAAAGCCATCTGGCGATCGGTCTTGCCACGGAAGCGATTCGCAAAGGTCTTTCCGTGTATTTTGTCAGTATGGACCGATTGATTGCTGATCTGCGCCGAGCGGATAACGAAGGGCGGCTGGAACGCCGCTGGAAAGTTTATCAACGTCCGGGACTGTTGCTGATCGATGAAATTGGCTACACGCATCTTGACCGCTATGCCGGGAATCTGTTTTTTCAGTTGGTCTGTTCGCGCTATGAAAAAGGAAGCATTATATTGACCAGCAATAAAGGCTTCGGCGAATGGGGCGAGCTAATGGGCGATGTTCCGCTGGCGACAGCCATCCTTGACCGCCTGTTGCATCACGCGCATGTCATAAACATACGAGGCCAGAGCTATCGTCTCAAGAATCGCAACAAAGCCGGTCTGTCTTTGATTCCTCACCCTCCAAGCGGTGAACTCTTGAAATCCGATGGAGTGGTCAGTTCTTAATCGGTTGCAAGTGGTCATTTTTCACCCGGCGCTGGTGGTCAAAAATAAACCGGCGTTGACAATAAAGCTTTTGGCGTTGAAGGGAAAGAATCGGATGCGCTTAATGATAGCTATTTGGAATTATTTGAGCTTATTGGGAAAGATGCAATGCTCAAGCTGTTTAAGCACTTTCATGGAGACAAAATTGATTGCCCTATGCGCCTTTATCGCCCGGAGTTTATTGCTGATTTAGCGAAGCCTGTGGCAGATAGGCGTGAGCGTGCTAAAATCGCAAGAGCCGGAGGTTATTCAGCTAAGGTGATTGAAGGGATATTGAATAAACGCAGGAAAGAAAACGAGGCTAAATAGGAAAGGATGTTGGGTATGAGTATTCGCTGGGTGCCTGAATGTAAGTGGTGCGGGAAACGGGATATAGTGAAATTGTGTTCAACGAAAAATGATAAGAAGCCCAATGACCCGCCAGAGAATATGAGTGGAGTTTGTAAAGCCTCACCTAATGACAGGCATGTAGCTGTCTGGGTAGAGCATTAGGCATAATTAGTGGTTTGCCTAGAAAGGGACGAGATTAGTAGCATTTTGCGGATTGTAAAAATCCAGCGGATGTCAATAACATCGTTCCTTTTGACATTTTAGAATAGGAAAGTGAAAAAATGAGTCGTTTGGGAAGGGGACGTTTATTATGGCGGAAAAACTAAAAAGAATACCTACGGATCTAGTGCCATACATTCAGATTGAAGCAGAAGCAATAAGGGACGCTAATGATAAGCAGATCATCTCATCGTATTGCCTTAGCAAATTGGAGACAGTTGAATGGTATATTCAATTGTTAGAAGTGGGATCTGAAAAGTATGTAGTGCCGCATAATAAACCATATTTGGAAACGATCAGAAGTCAGCTTCTGGCTTGTCACAAAAAAATTATGAGCGTTAAAATTGCAAATCCGAATGATCGCCTGATTATTGGTGTGAAATATCCCAAAGGATATGAAGGCTAATTTATATGTATAGTTGGCTGATTAGATTAGCCTTAGCAACTTCCTAACACAAGTCGGGGTAATTAGATCAAGGGGCAGAAAAGCCTTTAACTGATGGAGCGTATTATGGAGAAATCCGTGTTTTGGCCAATACTCATTTGGGGCATAGTGGGATTGCTCGAAAGATTTTTGAGTTGGCTTCTTGGATGGTAGCGTTGAAAGATTTATTAGGCGTTTTCCACGGAACGTCGCTTAACAGGAGGCCGAAATGAAATTGATTAATTTGATTAAACCACTTTGCCCACAATGCCCATATACTCTAGGGCAAGTAGAATTTATCGATAATCCTTGCTCAAATTGTAAAGCAAATAACTATAAAATGTATCATATGCTAATGAGAGATAGGTATAGGCTGCAAGGTTCTGTAAAATCGGTGATGATTTTTATGAAAAGTTGATTAGAAGTGAATTTTATGGCAAGTCAAAATTGAAGACGAGGAGGTGAAAATATGTTTTGCAATAAGTGCGGGAATAAACTAAGCGAAGATGCAAGTTTTTGCCACAAATGTGGTGTGAAGGTGAATCTTCAGAAAGACCTGCAAGATATGGGGAAAACTGCAAAACATGATGTTGTAGGACGGCAAACGAATGAGGGTGCATATTGTCCAAAATGTAAGTCTCGAAAATTGCAAGTTCTTATTGAAAGCAAGGTCGAGGGAAAAGGCGGTGGATATGGGACGGGAAAAGGGTGCTTAGGGTGGTTGTTATTTGGTCCGCTAGGTCTCTTGCTCGGCATTTTTGGAAATGGAACTAAAATAACGACAACAAATGAAACATTTTTTATTTGTATGGATTGCAGTAATAAATTCAGAGAGGCAAAAGAGTTAATGGAAGAAAAATCCCGAATAAGTGGATGGTCTTTTATTTCTGCTCCATTTGCTATAGTTTTTGGTATCATTGCGCTATTTTACGGACTGATTTTTCCGGGGCTGATTCTTGTTGCATTAGGTGGGCTTGCTGTATTTGGTGGCTTTAGTGACAAAAAAGCAAGTGAAGAAATACAAAGTAAGAAATATGATGCAGAAGTCTATAAAGAGAAAAAAAGAAAAAGAGTTTAATTTGAAAGGATTGGTGGAGATCATTGAAAAAGCTAGGGTTGTTATTAATGATTGCTGCTTTGCTATTGTGTTCCGCTTGCTCAAACTCTTCAGTGAAGAATGCTGGGGAAGAGTTGAAAGACGGTATAGCCGGTGCTATGGATTCCGACAACAAATATGTTCTTATGGTCAAAAGTGGGTATAGAGAAAATAATCCAGCATTGACCTATGATAAAGCGTTTTCTGCTTTCTTCGCAACGCCCAGGTGGAAATATTTTAAGGGGGACGCAGGGAAAAATATCGTCGAGTTTACAGGGGATTGTACATATCAGGATGTCGCGGTAAAAGCAAGGATACAGTTTGTTGTTGATGAAGCGCAAGGCAGATTTGAAGCTACTTATCTTGCATTCAACGAGGTTCCACAAAATAAGATTGTTCTAACGACTCTGATTGAAAAGGCATTTATGTCTGGTAACAAAGCGGCACAACCGGATAATGCAAGTAAACCTACATCCGATTTAAAATATGATCAAGCAGCCGCCAAGGGCCGCATAATGGACTGGTTAGGTGAACATGAATTTCCTGGCGTTACCAAGATGGCACTAAATCCAGGAACGGCTAGTGGCGATTTACTCACAGTTGATGGAAAAAAATATCACATGTTTACTCTTAGTGGTTTAAAACGTGCAGTTGATATTCTTGTTGATCCTGACACCGGAGGTTTATTCTTCTATGACACAGGGTTAAAACCGCAAGATCTAAATCGATGGTATGTGGAATACAAAAGAAATCACAAATAGATTATAATGAAATAATCGAATATCCTTATTCTTCGCCTATATATTATGGAATTAGTGATATATAGAAGGCGGGGGATTTTATTGACAAAGAATAAAGTAATGGATATGGTGTTGATGGCAGCTTCAGTGCTACTTGCTGTGGTAAAAGCGATTGTCGAGCAAGAAAAACCAAAAGATGGTAACGACTAAATTTGATACTCACCTAAACAAGGGCTTCCATGATGGAAGCCCTTGTTTATCTTCTTGGACAATGATTAAACCGAGAAGTTCTTTACAGTAAGGAAATTATGTGGAAATAAAATATGAAAAGAAAAAGGAGCGATTTACGTATGAAACAGGGCAGAACCATTATCCAATTAGCGCAGGAACTAGAACGCCAGCGACAGGCAAGAAAAGACTTTGTAGCGGACACCCGAAAGCTGGTGGTCAAGACGGAGCAGGGGCAGAGCTTGCTGCAAGTTGTTTTGCCGGAGGGAGCGGAAGAATTCGTGGTCAGCGAACTGATGCACCGGCAATTGGGAGAACGCCTGCAAATTCCGCAAAAGTACTACCAAAAGATGCGCATCGAAGACCCGGAGCTTCTTGATTACAACATCAACCGCTGGTTTACGAAGCAGCCCGCCAATCGCATGGTGCGCACATTAGACGGCAAAGCCAGAGCCTTTTTGTCGGACCGCTACCGGCGGCTTGATAATCTGGAATTGGCGGACGTGGTTTTCCCCTTCATCAAAGACATGAAAGGGGCAGAATTGGTGTCCTGCGAGGTTACGGAAAGCCACATGTTTATCAAGGTTATCAATAAACGCCTGCAGGCTGAGGTAGACGTAGGTGATGCAGTGCAGGCTGGTATGGTGATTTCCAATAGCGAGGTAGGCTTAGGGAGTCTGAAGGTGGAGCCGCTCCTCTTCCGGCTGGTGTGTAAGAACGGCCTGATTGTGAAAGACTATGCCCAAAAGCGTTACCATGTAGGGCGGCAGATTGAAAATGATGACGCAGCCTATGAAATCTTTTCCGATGAAACGCTGGCGCAAGACGACAAAACCTTCTTTATGAAGGTTCAGGACACTCTCAAAACCGTAGTAGATGAAACCTTGTTCCATCTATCGGTAGATAAGCTGCGCCAAGCCAAGCAACTGCCTACAGGCAATAATCCGGTGCAGACGGTGGAAGTACTGGCAGACCGGTATCTGTTGAGCCTGGCATGCCCCCCGAAAATCGAGCCAGATTTTAAGTTAGAAAAAAGTATGCTAGACTAACTTAAAATCTGGCTCGATTTTCGGGGGGCATGCCAGTTGCCGGATGTTGCCATAATAAAGTGCCAGAGGCTAATTTTAGAACCGGAATTGTACATCTTTGAAAGAAAAGACGAAAAAAACTACGATTTGCCATATTGTTATGGGGAATTACGGATTATGGATCAGATTTTTGTTTTTATCATTCCCTTTTGTTTGAAGGATAAAAAGAATTTCAGAAATTTGTGGAAACAGATTCCGTTTTTAGAGTTGCTTGATAAAGTCTATAAAGATTATGAGTTGTGCGATTTTTCGGACACTAACTATAAAAGCATAGAGAGATCGTTTGTGAAAACGTATGAATTATAATGAAGGAAAATGTCTATAAAACCCTATCAAACCTCGTGGGCGTGATGGAATATACCAGATATTCCAAAGCGTTGAAGGTATCCTCAAATACAACCGCATTGTCAAAGAGACAGCCTATAATGAAACCATAAGTTTCGGTGCATTTTGTTGCTCTTGTAATTTGAAGTATTGATAGTTACAATGGATTTAACAAGGTCGAGGATACTATGTCGTGGGGCACAGTCGTTTTTTCTCGAGAGGCCAAAGTGACTTAGCCTGCCCGACATAGACAAAAAGACCTTGCAGAAGCTTTTCGGAGCTTCCTTGCAGGGTCTTTTTTTATCCTCAACCTGCGTAAATACTGGAACGTTCGGCTTTTCAAAAAGACAGTCACCATGGAGTGGCGGGCATACCTGGCAAAGCCAGGGAGAATAAATAAAAATGCCTCTTACAGAAAAAACGACTGTGCCCCACGACAT
>NZ_KB894622.1 GCF_000374545.1 Anaeromusa acidaminophila DSM 3853 | reverse complement strand
CTTCCCAAGGTAGCGGTACTTTTGTTTTGCAAGAAAATGCAAAGACAAAAATCGCTTAACTTACTATAATTACTGGGGAAAATCCCATTATGATTTCCTCATATTACACTCAAAATAGCCCAAAAAACTGATAGGCTCCATTTCAAAAAATGGAGCCCCTGAAAGTGTAACATTGTTATGTTTTCTTTGTTTTTACCACCCTATTGCCATCCATTGTGTTGGATATCTAGTCTCGTAAAAATACACTTGGAAATTTAGTCGATTTATAGAATTGGGAATAATTTCAACTCCATATCCTTGTCCATTAGTTGAACTTTGCGTTAGCTGAACTCCAAAACAAGCATGTTTAAACTCTACAGGAAAAGTTATTGTATTCCACCCTAGAGGATATTTAGAATTTCTAAGAAGTCCCCATTGAATTGTAAAACCATTATTAAACTTAAGATACCCGTCTGTATCAAATGAGTATGTTTCACTGCTTCCTTGGGAAGCTTCTAATTAGAATTTGATGCAAGGCAACAAAGCTATATTTCTTCCTCTAGTTTCTATCCCTCCAGAAGAAGTTGTATTATTATAAGCAAAATTTGTTCTATAGGCACCCGCTGTGTAAGTATCAATGCCGGCGACTGTCCCTGGAATGATTGTCGTACCGTTGAATCCACTAAAAGTAATCTGTGTTGCATGAGAATGAGTTTTAAAACTATCGGTTTCCCAACTAGCAAAGACTCTTCCAGAATTAACTCCTCTTCCGTGATCCCATCCACGGATAAACTCTCCTCGTAAATCCGGAACATTTGAACCAACTAGGGTTGCAAGGGCGGGATATGAAGTTGTGGACTGTCCATTACACTCCAAAAAACCTGTAGGTGGTGTATCTGCAGCAAACCAAATCACAGTCCCTATAGGCACTGAACTACTACTTCCTTGGGAAGATTCAAATTAAATAGAAGCTTTAATTAGATAATATACGGCTTTATTTATGGGCCTATTTTCATTTGCGGTTGGAACTATTCTGGATGCATCAAAATTGAAAGCAAACCATGCAGAAGGGTTACCACTAGTAGGGGAAGGCTCGTTACCAATAAAAATATTTCCGATGGCACCATTTATACTACTAGGAGAATTGCTTGCTTGATTCGATACTGCTGCAAACGTTGAAGACCCGTAAATATTCCTAATTGCATCTCCCTGCGCTAAACCAAGTGCCGATGCCCCACCTCCTACTCCCCTTAAAAAAAAGCCCCGATAATCTGGAACATATTCACCAACAATAACGGCTAATGCAGGATAAGCTGCTGTCGATTGCCCATTGCAAATTAGCCATTTTCCTGATTCTGATCCTTGAGGCATTATTTCCGAAGGCCATGCAATAATTGTTCCAACTGGCACTCCGGAAACGACACTTCCTTGGGAAGATTCTAGTTAATATTTGATACATGGCAACAAGGCAATATTGTGAGGACGAGTTTCAGTTCCTCCTCTCAATCCTGTTGTTGCTGCAAAATATTGTTCACCTGAGTTATGAGAAGCAAATCCACCTAAATTTGTACCTATTGTCCAATAAGCAATTTCATTAAAGCCATACGGACTTCTTGGGTGATCATGACTTTTAAAATCATCAGTCTGTATGCTTCCCAAAGACCGTCCTGAATCAGCTATGCCGGTCCGATCATGCGCCCATCCTCTAATAAATTCGCCGCGCAGATCAGGAACGGTAGCGCCCACTACGGCTGCCAAAGCCGGATACGCCGCCGTTGGTTGGCCATTGCACTCTAGGAAACCATCCGGCGGCGTAGGAGCCGCATACCAGATTACCGTGCCAACCGGAATGGGACCAACACTTCCTTGGGAAGTTATTGTGCTTTTATTAAATAACGCACAGCTTTGTTAACTGGACGTATTTCATTAGATATAGGAGTAACTCGAGATGCCTTGAAATCAGAATGCCATAAATATGAAGGCCCCTCAGCTTGTCCATTAAAGCCTCCAGCATAACTTGTATATTGGATAGCACCCGTAAAATAGCGGTTCAACCCCATAATTTTGGAGTATAGTCTCTATTTCAAGCCATACTGTAGCATAGCTCTTTATTTCATCACAATGTCACGACAAACGGTTGGCCATTGGTCTGCAAAACCATGTTGTGAAATTCACTAGGCGGAATATCGCCCAGACTTCCATGCAGAAAGCGGTGGTTGTAAAAATCAATAAACTGCGCAACCGTTTCATAGGCTTCGCTATAGCTGACAAATTCATGCCGTGAGTAGCAGTCTCGTTCCAAAATACTGTGAAATGATTCAATATGGGCATTCAGATTTGGGGTTTTGGGCGGAATTCGCTCATGCTCAATTTGCAATGCTATACAAGCATCTTCAAAGGCGTGGCTAATAAACTGTGGACCATTATCAGTCCGCACGACAGGACGTGTAGTAGTAGCCGTTAGTTTTCGCCTCCATAATGCACGCTCCAGAATATGAGCTGCGTGCTTGCCCTCGCAATTCAAGCCCAGATGGTAGTCTATGATTTCTCTATCATAGACATCAATAACGCCCATGAAATAAAAGAAACGGTCTTCTCCTGCAATATAGCCATACTTGATATCGGTCTCCCAAAGCTGATTTGGCCCGGTTACAGTTCGATTTCTTGCCAAGCGCCGCGGATGATGCAACTTGCGCTGCCGCTGCTTCTTTAATATCCCAAGTTCTTTGCATAGCCGGTAGGTTTTCTTTTTGTTGATTACCAGCTGGTGTTGGCGCCACAATGCTTTGGTCAATTTCCGATAACCATAATTGTCTTCTTCTCCCAAAATCATTTCCATAAGCCAATCTTTGATTTGTTCATCGCTAATTTTCTTGCAGGACGTATCAAAAGAATATCCCTTAATAGGACGGCCACAGTGGCCGATACCCTTCTGCACGGGCGCTATGCTTTCTTTTTGATGGTAGTAATATGATGACTCTGCAATCTCTAAAATTCGCAACACAACCGTTGCTGAATACCCCCGGTTTATCCAGTTGCATGCTATTTCAATTTTGTCCGATAACCGGGCTGGGACTTTTTTAAGACTTCCCTCAACAAGGCGATCTCAAGGTCTTTTTCACCTAAAAGTTGTTTTAACTGGTTGTTTTCTCGTTCAACCTGCTTAAATTCTTGGTCGGTCGGAGTATAAGAAGCTATTTTTTTAGCAGTTCCGTCGGTAACATCCCAAGCGCGAGTGCTGGCTTGCTTTCGCCAAGCGTAGATTGTTTTCGTCGATAGCTCATGCCGCCGAGCTACTTGTGCTACATTGTTAGTTTCACGAACCTCATTCAGTACTGATTCTTTAAATTCTTTAGTGTAGTTTTTGCCCTTCATATCTTGTCTCCACCCTTCTGTTTTTATTCTATCCGATTTAGAGACAAGACTCCAACTTCATTAGGGGGCTAAATAGATAGTAACTTGGAGTTTGTTCGTAGGCACCTCCACTAGTTGCATAAATTTCTCGAATAGAATCTCCTTGCAGTTGGTTAATAGAAGCACTTGAATGAGTTATAGTGCCATAATGCATGCTTGTTTGTGATCCATATCCTCTAAGAAAGATTCCTCTATAATCAGGCACGGTTACGCCTACAATTGCAGCAAGAGCAGGGTAGGCAGAAGTAGACTGTCCATTGCATTCTAACCAAATATTACCGTCAGTTGGATTTGAAAAAGATGGCCAGATAATAACAGTGCCAATCGGTAAGGAAGAAATACTTCCTTGGGAAGTTATTGTGCCTTTATGATATAAATAACGGCGCGATTAACAGGTCTATTTTCATTAGAAACAGGAACAACACGGGATGCATCAAAAAGAGTACCTCCATATACATCCGCATACCACCCCACTCCTGTATTAGCCCCTTTCGTAAAAGCTCCACTTGTATAAGCTGAGCTTGGCTGTGATATACCTACATATCCTGTTATATTTCTAATAGAATCACCTTGAAACACCCCCAAACTATTGCTTTGGTGAGTAACTAGACCAAAATGATTTGACTGAACACTTCCATACCCTCGAAGAAATACGCCACGATAGTCTGGAACATTTTCTCCTACAATAATTGCCAATTGAGGATAAGCAGTTGTCGATTGACCATTACATTCTATCCAAGCACCATCTGAGGGTAATACTGATGAAGGCCATGCAATGATACTACCTATTGGAAGCGATACACCACTTCCTTGGGAAGTTTAATATTTAATGCAAGGTAGTAAAGCAATATTAGTTGGGCGTGTTTCATTAGCGGTTCTTGCCGAAAGAGAAGCATCAAAAGTAATTGTTAAATTAGCAGCAGAACCTCCGTATGCAAGATATGATCCAGCAAAAGGAGCAGGAGAATTTGAGAATGCGCCCGTTTTTGAAGAATATGACCAATAGTTATAAATCGAACTTATGCCATCAAAGGAGCCTTGTATGTTCTGTAACGCATCTTGTTGTAGCGTTCCAAAAATTCTCCCTGAGTCAATGATTCCTTCATGGCTCCATCCACGAATAAATTTTCCGCGAAGATCAGGTACATTAGGACCTACAACTGAGGCTAATAACGAGTAACTTCCTGTAGACTGACCGTTGCACTCTAAATACCCAGTAGGTGGTGTAGCTGCAGCAAACCAGATGACAGTGCCGACCGGCAAAGAAGAAACACTTCCTTGGGAAGGTTCTATTCAATATTAAATAAATGGGAAATACTATCTATTGTGCTTTTATGAGGTAACGAACAGACTTGTTAATTGGACGATTCTCATTAGCTGTAGGAACCACGCGGGATGCAAAAAAAGAAATTCCCCAGGTTGCCCAACCGCCATTTGCAGCTTCGAAGCCGCCGTGGTCCCTTATGAATACTCCTGAGGATGGGGCTGTATAATCATCTGAAGCAGCTCCGCTCGAACCGTAAATGTCTCTAATTGCATCCCCTTGTATAACTCCTAGCGCACTTGAGGTATAGGTTGTAGTAGTAACTCCATTTAAGGTACCGTTTAATTGAGCATACGACAGACTTCCATATCCTCTTAAAAATATGCCCCTATAGTCAGGCACAGCCGGGCCTACAATGGATGATAATGCCGGATAAAGGATTGTACTTTGTCCATTACATTCAAGCCAAATCCCATCGGTAGGTAGAGCAGCAGAGGCCCAAATAATAATAGCTCCAATGGGGACAGAAGAGGTACTACTTCCTTGGGAAGATTATTGGGCCTTTATGAGGTACCGAACAGCAATATTAACAGGTCGAACTTCATTTGTTGTAGGAGTTATACGTGATGCATCAAAAGTATAGAGTCTTTCTCCACCGCCATAACCTATACCAGAATATCCAGCAGTAGACTCTTCCATCTTCAGAGCACCCCCAGAATACGGAGTTCCATCACCTTGAAAGTCATAACCAGAAAGAGAGCCAGTAATATTACGAATAGAGTCACCTTGAAGTGCTCCTAATTGACCAGATGAATAAGAAGTAGATGTAATACCATATAAACTACCATTGTTTTGACTAAAGGTTTGATGACCATAGCCACGCAAAAACATCCCACAATAATTAGGGACATTGCTACCAACAATTGTTGCTAAAGCGGGGTAGTTGGTAGTGGATTGCCCATTACATTCTAACCAAGTGCCATCAGAAGGCATGGCAACAGCTGACCAAATAATAATAGTGCCTATAGGAATATTACAAACTCTTCCTTGGGAAGGTTCTATTATTTAGCTTTTATCAAGTATCTAACTGTCGCCGAAGGTGGTTGTACCGTATTAGATGATCCGTAGATAGGATTTCCTTTTGATGCATCAAACGATATTTCAAAAGGAACGCCTAAACCTAATGAAGAAGAACGCATACCATCATATCCAGTAAATTTTGCCGAAAACACTCCTTGTCCATAAATAATATCATCCGACATATGAGGGATATAAAAAAGTTTCCCTGTAATATTGGGTAATCCAGCTTCTAAAATTTGATTTGGAATAATAGAACCTTGTAGAAATCTATTTTTATAATCAGGCAAAACAGTCGTTCCCAATACATTATATAAATCAGGATATAGGATATTAGAAAATGTTGAGCCATCACAATCAAACCATGTTCCTGTATTAGTATTAGGCGGTTTGTTTGATGGCCATGCTATAACCGTTCCGACGGGTATGCTTGAAACAATACTTCCTTGGGAAGTTATCATTGATTAATATTTGATACAGGGAAGCAGTGCAACATTGTACGGGCGAACTGCTTGCATATAACTAATACCGACTCCGCCCGTTGCAGAGCCATGTCCTGTTACATAAGAGTAAAGAACGCCATCGCTATAAGTTATATCATTTGTAAAACCTCCACTAGATAGGGAACCATCGTTAGTCCTATTGCCAGCAAAGCTTAGTGCCGTTGCTTGTTGGAACGAAGCAAAAGTACGACCGTTATCAAGAGAAGTGTTATGGCTCCAACCTCGGATAAATTGACCTCGTAGATCTGGCACCGTACTGCCGGTGATAGTGGCCAATGCTGGATAGCCTGCAGTAGACTGGCCGTTGCATTCGATAAAACCTTCTGGTGGCGTAGGCGCTGCATACCAGATCACCGTACCCGTGGGGATGGAAACACTTCCTTGGGAAGGTTCTGATTAGTACTTAATGCACGGTAAAAGGGCCACATTTCGACTTCTTGTTTCATTAGATAAAGATATTAAATTTCCCGAACTGTCATTTTTTATCGGTCTTAAAACATATGTGTTTATTGAACCATTTGCCAATCGCGGATAAGCGCCGCCAGGACCAATGCTACCAGTAGTGATTGAATCATAGTACAAAGTCCCATTTAAATAAAAACCGATTTTAAAGTCCTCTACAGAATAATTTTGCCAGCTGCCCAATAAACGACTGACATCTTTTCCAGCACCATGATCCCATCCTCGTATGAATTCGCCGCGCAAGTCTGGTACATTAGGACCTACTATAGCTGCCAATTCGGGGTGAGCAGCGGTAGATTGGCCGTTACATTCTAACCAGCCAGGCGGCGGAGTAGGGGCAGTATACCATGCGATCATACCCACAGGAACCGAAGAAACACTTCCTTGGGAAGATTATGCGGCTCGGATCAAAAAGCGGACGGCTTTATTAATAGGACGATTTTCATTAGCAGTAGGTACCATTCGACTAGCGTCAAAATCAACTCCTTTGTAATTGGGGGACTGTTGATTGCCTCCTACTCCAGTACCATCTGGTAAAATAGTTCCAAAAATTCCGCTAGTTGAACCAACCCAAGCTGCAGAATTAGTAGCTCTTGCTATACTCCCGGTAATATTTCGAATCGCATCACCTTGTAAATCGCCTAGATTTCCCGAAGAATGAAGAACCGTCCCGTAGTGGAAAGAGTATTGACTTCCGTAGCCGCGCAAAAACATTCCTTGATAATTGGGTACAGTAGGACCAACAATGGCTGCTAATGCAGGATACGCTGTTGTAGATTGCCCATTACACTCCAGCCATACACCTTCGGTTGGATTGTTTGCTACTGGCCAAATAATGATAGAGCCAAGAGGAATCCCACTATTACTTCCTTGGGAAGGTTCTACCTCTTTTCCCCAATCACAATATATCGATAAGCTTGTACGTGATTCAATCCAGCAACATAGCCATCATCGGTTACAAGCGCATAATGATTGTCTCCTCCACCCGTTTGCTGAAACGACACTAAAAACTTACACTCTGACCTTTCAAAGCCAGCTGGAATCGGTAAATATCCATAACCATTACCAACCCCGGTGATCACTTTTATGCCTAAAACACTACTTCCTTGGGAAGATTATTGTTTATTTGGCTTTAATCAAAAACCGCACGGATTTGTTGATAGGTCTATTTTCATTTGCCGTGGGAACTACACGTGAAGCATCAAAACTTGTTCCTCCGGAAACATCTTGATACCAACCAACACCCCCTGTGCCTGCGCGTGAAAAGGCGCCAGTCATCCACCCAGCCGCATTCGGCAAAGAAGCCCCTGTATACCCAGTAATGTTTCTAATGGCATCGCCCTGTGGGACTCCCAACGCGTCAGAATTGCCACCATAGCCACGCAAGAAGTATCCCCTATAGTCTGGGACCGTGCTACCGACAATGGCCGCCAGGGCCGGATAAACGAGCGCAGATTGACCATTACACTCTAGCCAAACGCTTTCGGTTGGATCGACGGTCGAAGGCCAGATAATGACTGTTCCAATAGGTACGCTAGAAGTACTACTTCCTTGGGAAGGTTCCGGTCAGTATTTGATGCAAGGTAGTAATGCTATATTTCGCGGACGAGTTTCACTGCCGCCGGTTGCACCAGTTTTATAAGTCGATAACCCCCAAGATACTCCTCCAACTCCATCCCAACCATCCGTCCCAGAATATGTGCCGAGCTTACTCCACGTATAATGAGTATGACTTTTAAAATCATCCATCTGCCAGCTTCCAAAAGAACGTCCTACATCGGCTATGCCGGTTCGATCATGCGCCCAGCCGCGAATGAATTCTCCCCGTAGATCGGGAACCGTAGCGCCCACGACGGCGGCTAATGCCGGATACGCCGCCGTAGATTGCCCGTTGCATTCAATAAATCCCTCTGGTGGCGTGGGCGCTGCATACCAAAGCACGGTTCCCGTAGGAACAGAAACACTTCCTTGGGAAGTTATAATTTCATGATATAGGCTAACGTCATAAAACGAGGGAAAATGCTATGGGCTTGATTACCGCCAGTTGGTTGAATAGGTTCTGTTGCTACACCGGCAATTCCCGTTCTACCATTAACGGAAATGCTAACCCCTTCAGTGGTCCACATTGCAACATTAACATTATGCTTGTGACTAGGCATTTCCGAAATGGTTAATATGTGCATTTCTTCACCACCCGTAACGCCAACTGGCCAATGACCATTTACCGCGTTCCATCCAATTGCAAGCGAAGCCTTGGTGTTTACATCACCGCCGGCGCCGTAAACAAAGCGTGACCGAAGATCAGGAGTTCCGTTTGATCCGTCGCATAAGGCCCATCCTATCGGAATCGAGGCAATGCTGCCATGCCAAATACAGATGGTTCCAGCAGGGATACTAGAAACACTTCCTTGGGAAGATTACCTTGCTTTTATAATCCATTTGACAGCTTTATTTATAGGTCGATTTTCATTTGCTGTTGGAACGCTGAGTGAGGCATTTAAGGAAAAACCACCTGTCCATCCAGTAACTACCCATCCTTCTATATCCCCACCCATTTTTTTATTTGCAACTAAGCTTCCCGTACCGATTATATCACCAGTGGTTCCAGTCCATAGAGGACCGGATGCACCTGTTGATGTAACACTTCCAGTGATATTACGAATGGCATCTCCTTGTATAGTTCCAAGTGTATTAGATGAATAATTTGTTACTGTAACTCCATTTAATGTCCCATTCACCTGACTATATGTTTGGCTTCCATAACCACGTAAAAACATTCCTTGATAGTCTGGTACATATGGACCAACAATAGCGGCTAACTCTGGATATTCAGAAGTAGATTGACCATTACATTCAAGCCAATTCCCATCAGAAGGAAGTGTATATGAAGGCCAGGCAATAACAGCACCGATAGGGGTAGAATTACCACTTCCTTGGGAAGATTATATAAATTAGTACCCTATTGCAGTCCAGTAATATCTACTTGTACAACTCGTATTTGCTCCAAAACTATTGCTATTTAGTATAGAAAAATAAGAATTGCTTTTTACTAAAATATTTGGAGTATAGGTTGTTCCAATTAGTTTACTAGCAGTAGCTTGCACATTTAAGCAAGCATTGGGAAATTGTTTGGGAAAGAATATTGTTTCTGAAGAACCTGCTCCTAAAATCGACGTATTACCCCATTGCATGATAAATCCGTTTGAAAACTTAATGTATCCAGGCTCGTTAAAATTAACTTCGTCAGCATTACTTCCTTGGGAAGGTTATAGCTTCATAATATATGCCAGGCTATAATAAGGTGGTCGATGTTCTTGCAACCAACTATTGCCAATAGATACAGACTGTATAGAAACAGTAACAGGAGTAACACTTTCATTTGCTATGGCGTATCTTCCACTTTCGAAGCCATAAGCTGGATTATTACTATAAGAAGCACCAAAATTTCTTCCTAAATTAAATGTCAAATTATGCGTTGGCATTTCTTCGACTATCATTTTATATTGATCATATCCACCAATAGAACCTGGGGAATATGAACCAGCAGATAAAGCCCCTGTCGTTGTAGTAATTAACGATGATCGATAGCCCCAACTAGGAGAATAGTTGTTGAAGTCACTTCCGGCACCAACCACAAAGCGATTTCGCAAATCCGGGGTATTATTATCTCCATTGCAAAGCGCCCAGCCGGACGGAATGGACGCTATGCTGCCAGACCACAAGCAGATAGTCCCTGGCGGAACGCCACTACTTCCTTGGGAAGTTATTGTGCTCTTATTAAATATCGTACAGCTTTATTAAGAGGACGATTTTCGCTTGCGGTGGGGACGACTTTCGAAGCATCAAACGTAACAGACCTATTACCAACGTTATAAAACCATGTGCTTCCGAAATGAATCGGAGTTCCAGAACCAGTAAATAATCCAGATGAAGAAGAATAAAAACCCACTCCAAATGCTGAAAGTGTATCCTTTATATTACGAATAGCATCTCCTTGCTCTATATTTATTGCCGCTGAATTACCACCATAACCTCTTAAAAAATAGCCTCGGTAGTTTGGAACGTTGCTTCCTACAATGGCAGCTAACAAAGGATACGAACTTGTAGATTGGCCATTGCATTCTAACCAAACGTTGCCATCCGAAGGATTAATTGCCGAAGGCCAAATTATTACAGTCCCAACTGGCACCCCAGAGCTACTACTTCCTTGGGAAGTTTCCAGTCAATATTTGATACAAGGAAGCAACGCAATATTATGTGGCCGTGTTTCATTTCCTCCTGTGTACCAAGTAAATATTTCAATTCCAGATTGAGGGTTAGGATTCCAACCGCCGCTATGATCGGGGGGCAAATATACAAAATTTGCATCACCTCCACCAGCACCATGAGATCCTGCTTCAATTTTATGATCATGCTTTTGAATTTGAAAGTCTTGCCAACTACCAAACATTCTTCCGGCATCTGGCGTACCTACTTTGTCATGTGACCAACCTCGAATAAATTCACCACGTAGATCCGGTACCGTAGCGCCGACAATAGCGGCCAATGACGGATAGGCCGCCGTTGGTTGTCCATTGCACTCTAGGAAACCATCCGGCGGCGCAGGAGCCGCATACCAGATTACCGTACCTACGGGAATAGCAGCACTTCCTTGGGAAGGTTATAGCTTGATAATCCAATGAACGGCCATATAAGGAGGAAGAGTATTATGGGGCTGGTCGCCGCCTGTATTTTTAGTCGTAACGATATTGGATAATAACCCACCTATGCCAGTATAGGCATGACCAACGCCATTCCCAAAATCTTGGCTATATATACCGGATGTTGTATGAGAATGAGCGGGTAGTTCATTGGTTATCAGCTTGTGCATGCGTTCACCAGCTGCGTCCCCAAGTGTGTACACTACGCTACCGTACGCATCACTCCATGCGCCAGTACCAATAACTGTCCGCCCCTTTAGATCCGGTGTACCATTGCTGCCGTCGCAGTAAGCGAAGCCAGTCGGAATAGACGCTAGATCGCCGTACCAAGGAATAATGCTACCGGATGGCAGAGTACCACTTCCTTGGGAAGATTACTTTGGCACAATACTGTTATTTTGCTCTAATTAAAAATTTAACTGCTGTATTTAAAGGTCTATTTTCATTATCGGTTGGCATAACGTTTTTTAATGAGAATTTAATGATATGCCCATTTCCAGATCCATTATTTTGCAAATCAAAATTATAGGCAGCTCCCGTGCTAAAAACACCTGTCGGAGATGGTGCCCCAATTGGAGTATAACCAGAATATCCAGTCACTGAGTCGTCACCCAAGAAAGATCCCTCTGCATTTCTCGAAGAGTCACCTTGTATAACACCCATACTCAAAGAAGAATGATTTACCGTTCCATAAATATCAGTAAAGAGTTGTGAACCATAGCCTCGAAGAAAAAGACCTTGATAGTTTGGAACATTACTACCAACTATGGTAGCAAGCGATGGGTATCCTGCGGTTGATTGTCCATTGCATTCAAGCCAAACCCCTTCCATTGGATTTATAGCAACAGGCCAAATGATGACCGTTCCAATTGGAACACCTCCCGCACTACTTCCTTGGGAAGATTCCGTTTATAATTTCATAATGTAAGCCAATGCATAATATGGAGGACGAATATCAATTGGGATATTAGACCACCCAGATGAAATCAACGCATACGATAATGAACGGGTAAAAAACAATGACTGAGAATTAACAGTGGTTGCTTCCGATCTACATAACTTGTCATATTGATAAGTATTCCCAAAACTAGTGTTAGCCGCGGTGTCGAAAAATCCCGATAGCACCCAAAAGTTCGCAAGTGATGATAAGGCTGAACTTGGTAAATTAGATGCTTGGAGAGTAACTTGTTCCGTTCCACCAGATACTTGTGGTGCGTACTTATTTCCCGAACCAATGACAAATCTGTCTTTTAAGTTTGGTGTGCCATTCGTTCCATCACATAAAGCCCATCCAAAAGGAATTGACGTATTACTACCAGACCATAAACATATCGTTCCCGATGGAATACTGGTAACACTTCCTTGGGAAG
>NZ_KB894621.1 GCF_000374545.1 Anaeromusa acidaminophila DSM 3853 | reverse complement strand
CGGAACAATTTAGGCCATGCACAGAATAATGGTATTACGCACAGAAAACACCAGCCAGTTCGGACTATTACAGAATTCCGAAAAAGCTGGTGTTTATTTTGTGTTTAAATTGGCAAAAAGTTACTTCGCGGTACTATACGATACACAGTGCCATAGCCCACGAACCAGCATGAAACGGCACTTTTCCAACTTTACTAAACGATATTGGTGCAAGCCATGACGGTTCGAGAAAGAGAATATCAATACGTTGGATGGGCGGGGAGATTTGCTAATTAGCATTATGTCCTCGCTCGCGCAAGAGGAAAGTTCAAATCTATCAAAAATAACCCGTATGGGGATTGTGTATCGATTCCAAGAAGGCAAGGTCTTTATTAACCATAAGTGGTTTTTGGGCTACACCAAGGACGAAAATGGAAATCTTGTGATTGTGCCAGAGCAAGCTGAAGTAGTGAGACGAATATATCGAGAATTTCTCGAGGGGAAAAGTGCAATAAGCATTATCAAGGGTCTAGAAAAAGACGGTATCAAGAATGGAGCTGGACATACGAAATGGCATAATACCAATGTTTATCAGATTTTGAAAAACGAAAAGTATATGGGCGATGCACTATTGCAAAAGTCATATACCGTAGATTTTCTTACGAAAAAGCGAGTTCGTAATGATGGTTATGTTCCTAAATATTATGTTGAAAACAGTCATGAAGGAATTGTAACCAAGGAAGAGTTTGCGGCGGTTCAGGCGGAGTTTACCAGACGAAACAATTTAAGAGGATACTCTAAAACAGGGAAAAGCGAATTTTCCAGTAAGTACCCGTTTTCAGGAAAGTTATATTGTAGCAATTGTGGAGCCAGGTTTAACCGACATGGGTGGGGTGTAGGAAAACTGAAGAAGCCAGTCTGGATCTGTGTCAACCATAAAATGAATGGAGATAAAGCTTGTGCACAGAAGGCGATGATCGAGCGTCAGCTTGAACGGGCATTTATAAGGGCTATGAATAAGGTCATTGGTAGTAAAGACACTTTTATGGAAAAGTTGATAGTTAATATTTATGAAGGTCTTGATGCGATCGAACATGAATTTACGCAAGAACAAATAAACGAACGCTTAGCTGAGCTCCAACAAGAGGTAATGAGTTTGGTCCGTCTGAATGCAAAGACCGGACTTGATGCGAGAGCGTATGACAATGAGTATGGCCAACTGACGGCCGAAATCGAGAGGTTTAGGGGACTGCGGCAAAAACTGCTAGACGAAGAAGCTCAAAAGGTGATCCGAATCCAACGGATTGATGAACTGAGACAGTTCATACAGGAACAGTCTTCTCCCCTGGAGCGCTTTGATGGAGACTTATTTCGCCGGCTGATTGAAAAGGTTAGCGTGAAGTCGCTGGTTGAGGCTGTGTTTGTTTTTAAGACGGGAGCTGAGGTGAGGGAGATTTTAGTTTGAAGACGGGTTTAATTGATTTGCTAGTAATGATTAAGTAGTTCTTGTCATGAAATGGTTGATTTTAGCATCGTTTATTGATACAATTTTTTCAAATGCGGGTAATTGATCTGGAACGGTTTAAGTGTGGTTTTATATATTATTATAAACGCGCATAATGGCGATTGACTTTATAGAGTGGCGTGTTATAATGTAAGTGAGAAATCTTATTATAGTTGATCAGTGCCCTGGTGTTCCTCGAGAGCCAGGGCCATTTTATTTTTAGGAGAGAGTATATGGCTGATAAAATTTTCAAGTCTCATAATTCGCAACTCAGAATATTACGCTCTCGGGGGCTCGAAGTAAAATCAAGTGCTAAGAAAATTTTAGAGGCAGAAAATTACTATAATATAATTAATGGATATAAGGATTTGTTTTTAGATAAAACTGCTACGACTGAAACCTATAAAAACGGGGCAGCCTTTAGTGAGATATTCGCATTATACGAATTTGATCGAGAATTGCGTTTTATATTTCTTAAAAGGTTGTTAAAGATAGAGAATCAAATTAAATCGGTTATTGCCTACAAATTTTCTGAGCGATACGGGCATGACAACTATTTAAAACTAGATAATTTTGATCCGCATAATAATGATAGTAAAAAATTACATAACATAATGAGCGTAATATCAACTTTTCAGAGATCGATTTCAGATCAAAGTGGGAAACACAATGCGGTAACCCATTATGTTACGGAATATGGATATGTACCCTTGTGGGTATTGGTTAACGTTTTGACCTTTGGTAATATAAGTAGGTTTTATGGTGTGTTAAAGCTTCAGGACAGACAAGCGGTGGCAAGAGAATTTGGATTACAAGAGAACGTATTCAAAAGTTATCTGAAATTAATGTCAATGTTTAGAAATATATGTGCTCATGATGAAAGATTTTATAATACAAAGCTAGGGAATTTAGAAATTGTTTCTGGGCCTATTCATGCAAGACTTGCAATCCCGTTGAGAAATGGAAATGGAAAGCCGATATATGGGAAAAACGATTTGTTTGCATTGTTAATATGTTTAAAAGAGTTTTTGCCGAAGCGTACGAGAGGCGAGTTTGCTGAAACGATTAAGCAGATAGAAAAGGAAATTGATAGACTTAAGAACAACATACATACGATTAATATTGTTGATATTCTAGTGATGATGGGATTCCCAACGAACTGGAAAACTCTTTAGTAAAGTGGTTGTTTCAAACGATTGAGACGTTATGTCTCGATCGTTTTTTATTTTCCATGTGTTTTCTAACGAGAGCTATTTTTTAGGAGAGGCAAGACGAATCACGGTCAATCTCGGAGAACTCGACCTGGGGCATCCGCCGCCGCTTTGAACAGGGAAAGCTGCATGTGAATCACACTAAGTTTTTGGGATATGACAAAGATAAAAACGGGAATCTGGTGGTCAATGAAAAGCAGGCTAAAATTGTTAGGCGTATCTATAAGGAATTCCTAGACGGCAAAGGAGCCAACCGGATTGCGAGAGACTTGGAGTTGAGCGGCGTACCAAATTGGAATGGCAAGGCTAAATGGTATGAAGGCAGCATCCGGAAGATGCTTACTAACGAAAAATATAAGGGTGACGCGCTTCTTCAGAAAACCTATACGGTCGATTTTCTGAGCAAAAAACGGGCCGACAACAATGGGGAGGTGCCGCAGTATTATGTAGAAGATAGTCATCCCGCCATTATCGACAAAGAGATGTGGGAAGCGGTTCAACTTGAAATGGAACGCAGGCGGAATTTCGCCCTACAGTACGGCATTCAGAAGCTTGAGTACGCAACAACCAGCAATCCTTTTGCTGGTAGGGTCATCTGCGGTTCTTGCGGTCAGATCTTTGGCAGGAAGGTATGGAACTCTACCGATGATCGGTTCAGGCGGATTATCTGGCGCTGCAATGGCAAATATCCGGCGAAGGGCGAAAAGGGCTGTGAAAGCAGGCACATCGACGATGTGGTTTTATATCAGGCATTTGTAAATGTGTTCAATATGATGGCCGAAAACAAGGATTATTTTCTCGACAAATGGAAAGGATTGCGGGAAAGTAATGTGCTGGTAAAGTATAAAGAGAAACAATTTATTGGAATTATAAAAGTGGCTGAGCCGATCCAAGAATTTGACATCAATTTATATTTTGCATTAGTGGAGAAGATAACTGTTTATGATGGTGGCAGATTGGTTGTAAGCCTGCTTGATGGTATAGATGTTGAGTGCGAAGTTTGATAGGGGTAAAAGCCGGTTGGTGTGCGTAGATTACCACTACCTTGACCGGCTTTTTTGTTCCTATGGTACAAGAATGAATAAAAAGACTTGCAATAATATACTATCTGCATTTGTTTTTCTGGATGTATAATAATGATACTATCTTCCGAGGAGTTATATCATGAACATTACATCTTTTTTAATATACTGCGTTATTGTAACATTTACACCTGGTCCTACCAATATTGTTATCTTGTCTACCGTGCAAGGGTTTGGCATAAAAAAAGCCATGGAATACTCGTATGGAGCAACAATTGCTTTTGGAGCCTTACTTGCCATCTCTGCTATATTGAATACCATGCTTGTGACTGTCATACCCAAAATATTGATTATAATGCAGATTATAGGAACCATTTATATTTTGTATTTGGCGTATCAGATCTATAAAATGGATGCATCGGGATCAACTGAAAAACAGGTTGCCACGTTTAAGTCAGGATTTATCATGCAGTTTGTAAATCCCAAGGTAGTGTTGTTTACAATGACGATAATACCCAGTTTTGTTATGCCATACTACACTGACTTTCATGCATTAACAATATTTGTTGCGATTATTACTGGTATTGGCTTTTGTGCATTTGTTACGTGGGTGCTTTTTGGAGCGATTTTCAAGGAATTCTTACTAAAACATCAAAGGCCGGTTAATGTAAGTATGTCACTTTTTCTGATATATTCTGCTATAATGGGCTCAGGATTGCTTGAACTTATCGGGAGATGATAGTCATGGAAAGATTTATATATAAAAAATCAGCAGATATTACTGCACTATCCGCAAGTTTTACAGATTTTACTTATAAGAAGCATTGCCATGAGGAATATGCATTAGGTGTAACTTTGCGTGGCATTCAAGATTATAATTTAAATGGCAGTTTCTGTTCCTCATACGAGAGTGGGGTTATGCTCTTTAACCCTGAACAAATACATGATGGTAGGGCGCATGATAGTTCAGGTCTTGATTATGTTATGTTATATATTGAGCCAAAGCTATTCCTGGATATACTTGGGAAAAAGGATGTGGTACGGTTTACATCTCCAGTTGTGTATAATCAGGTTCTTCGGAATAGTATCTTAAATCTTTCGCGTGCAATTCAAAGTGGAGAGGATGAAGCCTTGTGTAGTGAACTGCTTCTATCCCTTGTCGACAATTTCAATCAAGCTAATGTTCTTACAGAGTATAAAAGAGATAATAAGTTGGTTAATAAAGCAAAAGAAATGATTTATTCTAAAATGGACGATGTAATGAGTCTTGACGAAATGTGCAAAGAATTTTCGTTGTCGAAGTTTCAATTTATCCGGTTATTTAAAGCTTATACCGGAATTTCACCGTATCAATATTTCTTATTTTGCAAGGTAAATCATGTAAAGCAGTTACTGGAAAAAAACAAGGATATTTACTCGGCTGTGGTAGAATGCGGGTTTGTTGATTTATCTCACTTAAACAAGCATTTTAAAAAAATATATGGAATAACAGCGTTTGAATATCAGTCACATTTGAACTAGACATATAAATGAAACGAGTAGTAAGGCGGCTGGTTTTGACGGCAGCATCATTTGCCTAGGCCGATAGTTTAAGAGCATTTATGGAGTCTCAGCCAATGAATACTGGAAGCTGATGCTTTGAGGAGGGTTAAGGTGAAGTTTGACAATAAAATTGTAGCAATACTGCGGGAAGACCTTTTGGTGTGGCAGAAACTGAATGTAACTGCGTTTATCATGAGCGGGATTGGCGGACAGCAGGATGTACTTGGCGAACCATACATAGACGGTACCGGCAATACTTATTTGCCGATGTCGAAACAGCCCATCATGATATACGCTGCAAGTGGTGAACAATTAAAAGAATTATTGCTGAAAGCGCTGAACAAAGAAGTAAATATGGCAATCTATACCGAAGAATTGTTCACTACATACAACGATGCTGACAACCGGGCAAAGGTTGCCGAGTTTGATGCTAACGACCTTAACCTGGTGGGTATCGGAATGATAGGCAAAAAAAATCATGTCGACCGTTTGACCAAAGGGTTAACTCTTCATAAGTAAAATAGCCGTTGGTTTCGAAGGGGGGCGGACACAACTGTATTAGAAAAAACACAACAGAAACCTCTTGACAAACTATGTATGATTCGATAATATTTAGTCAGATGGACTGTGTATATACACGATTATTGCAAATAAATAATTTAGAGTGAGAGCATGAATACGAATAATGACAAAAATTTAAAACCTGCTAGCATTTGCAATTGTACTAACCTTCGGCGAGCTTCACGGGCCATTACTCAGTTTTATGATGAGTTATTAAAACCGAGTGGGCTAAAAGTTACCCAATATTCCTTATTGAATCACTTGAAACGCCTTGGCCCCCTTTCAATGAGTGAGTTTTCGCAAGCGATCCGCTTAGAGCGTACAACGCTAGTTCGAAATCTGAAAATTTTAGAGAAAATGGGTTTGATCAGTATTGTTGCCGCAAAAAAAGCGCATGCGAATCAGGTATGTATTACTGGCAGTGGGTTAGAATCATTAGAAATGGCTCTGCCCTATTGGCAGCAAGCGCAAGAACGTACCAAAGAACTGTTGGATGAGGAAGAACTTTGCGTTTTTTTCAGAGCACTTCAAAAAATCGAATCAATTGTTCCATAATTTTTTTGCACACGCTGTGTATATACACAGTGTGTTGTGACCTCGTGTGGAAACACTTTTGCGTCAATGCTGTCTATCCAAGTAGTAGTTGCAGGATAAAACGTCACCTTTTGAGGGCTTTCAAATTTAATTTTCTATAGGAGACAGATATGCAAATGAATTCAACGCGGGGAGCTTGGCTGCTCATGGTAAGCTCGGCTGCAATCTTAGCAATTACTATGGGGTCTCGACAATCCGTCGGACTTTTTGTTTCGCCGATTGATGCCGCAACAGGATTGGGAATTGTTTCGATTAGCTTTGCCCTTGCTGTAGGGCAGTTTGTGTGGGGGTTGGCTCAGCCTATTTTTGGAGCGATTGCCGACAAAAGGGGATCGTATGGAGTCCTTGTTTTTGGAACGCTCATGCTTGCGGGCGGATTGGCGCTCACTCCCTTCATTCATTCGGAATGGTCGCTTATTATGACGATGGGAGTTTTGAGTGCGGCCGGAGCTGGAGCAGGGAGTTTTTCCATACTTATTGGCGCTACTTCTCATCAACTTCCTCCGGAACGTCGTGCTTTTGCGGGTGGTTTTATCAATGCCGGAGGTTCATTAGGGCAATTTATTTTCGCACCGCTTTTACAAGCAATTATCAGTGGTTTTGGCTGGGTCTCTGCCATGTTTACTATGGCGGCTGCAACGCTTCTGACAATTCCTCTTGCCTCTTCGTTATCTGGGAAGGGATTAGCCGAAAAGGCAGAACGATCAGAGCAGAAAATAGAAGGCTTATTACCACAATTACGTCAGGCGATGTATGATCGAAGCTATTTATGCCTGCATGCGGGATTTTTTACCTGCGGTTTTCATGTTGCATTCCTGGTGACGCACTTGCCGGGTGAAGTGGCTTTATGCGGACATACGGCACATGTTTCTGCGGCATCCTTGGCGATTATTGGCTTATTTAATATAGCCGGCAGCTTATTTGCCGGACATCTTGGCTCGCGATATCGGATGAAGTACATACTGGCTGTCATGTACGGCAGCCGAGCTGTAATGATTGCCTTATACCTTCTTGCTCCCAAAACGGTTTTGACCTTTTATGTTTTTGCCGCTTCTATTGGTTTTACTTGGCTGGCGACGGTACCGCCAACAGCTGGACTCGTAGGGAAACTTTTCGGAACGAAATATTTAGCTACACTTTTTGGGTTAACTTTGTTTACGCATCAAATTGGAGGGTTTTTAGGCGCATGGCTCGGCGGATTAGCGATGGCGCACGATGGTAATTATTTATGGGTGTGGTATGTAGATATTATTTTAGCGTCCTTAGCAGCGCTGGTTAACCTGCCGATCCGGGAAGAAAAATTAAGTTTCTGACTGCAGTTCAGAGTAAGAAATCTGTATGGGGAGGATGAACATGGTTAAGGAAAAGATCAGAAAGTATATTTTGGATCTAGGTGTAGATGATGTTGGCTTTGCAAAAGTTGAGGACTATCGAAGCCCAAAGTCTTATCCCGTCGAGAACTTTTTGCCGGGAGCAAAAACGATTATATCTTTGGTTTTTCAGGAATTGGACACTTGCGAAAGCCCCAGTACTACCATAGCCATGAATGGTCGGTTAGACATGAATTATTTTCAGCGGTCTTGCAGTTATCAAATTAGCCGCTTCCTGAAAAACGAGTTTCAGGCAAAAGTAGTGACTATGCCTTACGCTTATCCAATGGAAATAGATAAGGACAGAATGAGCAAGGCGTTAGCGGATTTTTCGCAGCGCCATGCCGCGGTAGCCGCCGGAATGGGGACATTTGGCCGGCATAACCTCGTCATTCATCCACGATTCGGAACTCGGATCGGGTTAACGGCTTTTATCACCGACTTAGAGATTGAGTCAGACAAAAAAATAGAACAGGATCTGTGCATCCATTGCGATTTATGTGTCAAGAATTGCCCGGGAGGAGCGCTTGATGAGACTGGCAAGACGAATATTGGGCGATGCATTAGAAATTCACAACCATACGGGTTAGGAACTGCTATCGGCTTTTGGCAAAAGTTTGCCGATAGTACGCCGGAAGAACAAAAACAAATGTTTAACGAGGAAAAGTATTGGCGCATGCGACAGGCCGACTCGATCGGAATGCAATACTACTGTTTTCATTGCATAAAATCTTGCCCGATTGGGCAGCGCTAAATACTGACCCCAAAGATGGATAGAGCGCTTCCTAAGGCAACAGAGAAGGGAAAAAGAAGATAGCACTAATGCGTGATATTAGAGAATTTGATGTAGACCTGAGCTATAGTAACGAAGCGCAGAGTGTAGTAAAAGCTCTTTTCGCTAATGAAGAAAAGATTTTCTATTGAACATTTGAAAAATTGCATCCGTTTCTTTTTGATTTTTATCAAAATCGTGTATATACACAACATATTGGAGTACTTTTCTCATTTGTTTTGAAAAATAGTATATCAGAAGGGGGATGCAACGCAAATCATAGAACAGGTAAGGACGGTTAAGTGGACTGCATTGCAGTGTCAGGCGTTATCGGTAAATACGGAGAGGAGAATGAAAATATGAGTAATATTATGGAATGGCACAATGAGGTTATCGGGCAGAGGGCAGCTAAAGCTTTGAATGGACATGATTTTCATGCTCATTATTTTGGCAACCGGCAAGAGGCTTTAGACTACGTTTTGCAGCTTATTCCGGACGGGGCCACTATAGGTGTAGGTGGCTCTAGAACTGGGATAGAGTTGGGATTGTGGGAGATATTGACTGAACGCGGACATGAACTGTTCAATCATAGCAAGGAAGGGCTATCGAAGGAGGAAATGGTCGAGCAGCGCTACAAACAGCTAACCTGTGACGTATTTCTAACCGGCGCGAACGCCATCACGTTGACGGGCGAGATAGTAAACCGCGATGCTATTGGGAATAGGGTTGCGGCAATGATGTTCGGACCAAAAAAAGTAATTATCATAGCTGGAACTAATAAAATAGTCAGGGACGTTGCAGAGGCCGACAAGCGAATTAAGATGTACGCTGCCACGATGAATAACAAACGATTGAATTTACCGAATCCTTGTGTGCAGATTGGCGAGTGTGTGGATTGCAATAGTCCCCATCGTAGTTGCAATATTACTTCTGTATTGAGTAGGCGCCCTTGGCTTACTGATATTCATGTGGTTATTCTGGGGGAAAACCTAGGCTTCTAATTAGCAAGAATGTATTTCTAATAAAATTATTATGGGGAGGAACAGAAATGAAAGAAGTAAAGCTCTTTGATGTGAATGAAGCGGAGTGGAAAGATTGGAAAGAAGGGATGAGGGCGTGTGTATTCAAAGCGACTCCGCAGGCGACAATGCAGTATAATGAGATTAAACCGGAAGTCGTGCTAGACCCTCATAGCCATCCGGCAGAACAATTGACCTGTGTGCAGCAGGGCTTCGTTGACATGACGGTAAATGATAAAACATATTCATTAGGCCCAGGTTGTTTTTGCTATATTCCTTCCGGTGCAGTACATTCTGCAATAAATCGAGGGAATACAACGTGCGTTATTGTTGATGTTTTTATGCCGGAGAGAGACGATCGGGAACATAGTAAAAAAATAAAAGATATGGGACATAATTGGTAACTGAAAATTATAACCGTAAAAAACTTCTGTCAACAATTTTTACAAGCTGGCAGAAGTTTTTTGAAAAGTATTGACGCATGCGGCAAGCCGAATCGAGAGGAATGCAATGCTACTGTTTCAATATCATGAAATCTTGCCTGATTGGGCAGTGCTAAACACTGATCCCAAAGATAAATAGAACTGCTTTCTTAGGCAAAAGAAAAAGGAGGGGAAAAGATGTCACTTACGAATGATATTAAGGAATTTGCTTTGGATTTAGGTTACAGCCGGGTAGGTATAACCACTGCGGAAAGCTTTACTGAGCATGCTGAGGAGATAAAATCTAGAGGCAACATGTATGATTTTTACACAGAAGATCCGCGTCAGTTTTTGCAGGGAACGGAGCCGAAGAAAATGATGTCTTCTGCGAAGTCAATCGTTTCCTTGGTGTGGGATTATTCGCAAAAAGCATTTCCTGAGGAACTGCTTGGCAAGATCGGGCGTATTTATCAAGCCCGTTGCTATAATGCGCCCCCGCACCGCATAAATGGGGCGCGTAATCAGCTCATGGCGGATTTTCTTGCCAAGAAGGGTTGTCAAATTGGGCAGGGTATAATTATTCCGGAGCGGTGGGCGGCGGCTAGAGCCGGAATAACTACCTACGGCAAAAACAATTTTGCCTACGCCGATGGGATAGGATCGTTTATCGTGCTGCACTCTTTTGTTGTTGATGCTGAACTAGAGTACGATAGGCCGACGGTAGAAGTTGGGTGTCCCGAGGGATGCTCGGCTTGTATCAAAGCCTGTCCGACGCAAGCGATTGTTGCTCCGCAAAAGCTAAACCCCCGTCGCTGCATTGCATTTAATGCTTGGTGGACGCAGGATGGCAGGCCAAAAGCCTCCAGTCATATTCCACACGAAATTAGAGAAAAAATGGGGACACGGGTTCATGGATGCGATGTTTGCCAGGAAGTATGTCCACGCAATCAGCAAAGATTAAAGGCTAAACTGCCGGATGACGATTTTTTGGTGAAAGTATCTCAGGATTTCAGCCTGTCGAAGATGCTTACTATGACGGATAAGTTTTATGAAACCAGGGTACAACCTTTAATGTATAACTATATAAAAGATCGCAAGTATTTTCAGAGAAATGCCGCCATAGCCCTGGGAAATATCGGTGATCCGGCATTTATTCCCGAATTGGAAATTGCTATGAATGACCCTGAGGAGTTGGTTCGAGGATACTCCGCCTGGGCTTTAGGAAGGATTGGTGGCGATTTGGCAAAGCAAGTATTGGAAGCAAAGAGAAACAAGGAGACTTCTGAAACTGTAAAAAAAGAGATTGAAGCGGCTCTATTAGCAATGAAATAATGCTTTAAGAGAGAACCAGTATTTTGATGTGAGGTTTTTTGGTTCCATAATAAATGTTGGGGTAAGCATTACAACCGTATGTTTGTCCCAACATTGTTTTTTGTACAAAAAATGAGCCGGTTAGAGTAAGCTTGGATTACTTTAACTGGCCTGTTGCTATGATATTTGCTTATTATTGATAGCCTTGACAAGCATCGTTTTTTGAGTGATGAATGCTTGTCAGGAGGGGATAAGCATGACAAATGGACAAAGGCAGAAGATTAAAATATTGCGGTACCAAGGTGTTGGGTATGGAAAAATAGCAAAGGCTACTGGGCTGTCGAGAGACTCGGTCAGGAACTATTGTATAAGAGAAGGCTTAAATGGATATGCATCAGAGTTAGTGACGGAATACCGCGAAGTATTGAAAGAGGAAATGCTTTTTGTTGTTTGCCTTAATTGCGGCATGAAACTTGAACAAAAAAGTTGCGGGCGGAAGCGCAAATATTGTTCATTAAGTTGTAAAAGAGAATGGGAAAAGGACCACCGAACGGCATATGTTCTTAACTGTGAATATTGCGGGAACGAATTCAAAGCGCTAGGGGTCAGCTGGCGCAAGTTTTGTAGCCAAGAATGTTATCGCAGGGATCGCTTTTGGCGGGAAGAAGATGCTGCAGAGGTTGCTCGGAAAATTTTGCAGTTTAAAAAGATTGTCAACGCCGGTTTATTTTTGACCACCAGCGCCGGGTGAAAAATGACCACTTGCAACCGATTAAGAACTGACCACTCCATCGGATTTCAAGAGTTCACCGCTTGGAGGGTGAGGAATCAAAGACAGACCGGCTTTGTTGCGATTCTTGAGACGATAGCTCTGGCCTCGTATGTTTATGACATGCGCGTGATGCAACAGGCGGTCAAGGATGGCTGTCGCCAGCGGAACATCGCCCATTAGCTCGCCCCATTCGCCGAAGCCTTTATTGCTGGTCAATATAATGCTTCCTTTTTCATAGCGCGAACAGACCAACTGAAAAAACAGATTCCCGGCATAGCGGTCAAGATGCGTGTAGCCAATTTCATCGATCAGCAACAGTCCCGGACGTTGATAAACTTTCCAGCGGCGTTCCAGCCGCCCTTCGTTATCCGCTCGGCGCAGATCAGCAATCAATCGGTCCATACTGACAAAATACACGGAAAGACCTTTGCGAATCGCTTCCGTGGCAAGACCGATCGCCAGATGGCTTTTGCCAACTCCCGGCGGCCCTAGCAAAATGACATTTTCTTGGCGATGCACAAAACTCAGTGTTTCCAGTTCGCGAATCAATCGTTCATCCAATCCAGGTTGAAAGCTGAAATCAAACTCGCCAAGATTCTTCTTTTGCGGCAGACGCGATAGCTTTAATCGCGTTTCCTCGCTGCGCACTTTTCGGACATCGTTTTCCGCATCCAGCAGTCGGTTTAAAAAACTCAGATAGGTTGGCTGCTCATGTGCTGCCAGTTCCAGATGCGCATCCAGCGCTTGCGCTGAATGCGCCAATCCAAGAGCGTCAAGGCTATCGCGAACGTGTTCTAATTCCACCATATCAAGTCGCCTCTGCAAACTGCGCGTACTCGGTTAGCGGTCGGATATACACTTGATCGAGCGGAATTTGCACGGCACAGGATGGTTCATGCGGGATACCTTGTTGTGCGGAAAGCCCATCGTATTGTCCCGTGGCGTAAACATGTTTACGCGATTTGTGGCAAACAGCATGCGTTTGGAGCAATTGTCCGGCTTCATCGACAATGATAATCTGGCCGCGTTGCAGCGCGACTTGAACGCACTTGCCGCTATTCCTCCAATGGACGCCATACAGCGCGCCATTGTAACTGACGAAGCCTTCGCGTGAAACCTTGCGATTTTCCATGCGATAAGGGTTGCAGATGTTTTCCGGCGGCAAGGCGCTCAACTTTTCAGCCGACAAAAGATCTACGGGCCGTTCGCCGGTTGTGCCGTGAACCTTTTGATTCGCCTGATCGCACCAAGCTACCGCTTGCAGTTGCAGATCGCCAAAATCAATAAATGCTCTGCCCGGAAGGAAGTTATCCCGGACGTAGTGAACCAGCCGTTCGACCTTGCCTTTGGTTTGCGGCCGACGCGGCCGGCAAACTTTCGGAATAAATCGCATATCCGTTGCGAACCGTTCAAATGGTTCATGCCAAATCGGTTTGCCGTGATCGGTGGATATGATCACCGTTTTCATCCTGTCGGTCAGCACGACTTCCGGTACGCCGCCAAAATACTCAAAAGCATTGAGCATGCAACGCAACAAGCTGGCGCTGTCGCAGCGGCGCGAAAACTCAATATAACGCGTTCGACTGTGACCAAGAACCATGACGAAACAGGCGACTTTTCGCATTTGACCGTTGCGAGCCTTGTAGTTCATAAAACCCCAATCCATTTGCGATTGGCGACCAGGCGGTGTTTCAAAACGCCGGACGGCTGGTTCCATTTTGACGGAAGGCGGGCGAAACGGCGCCAGGTAATCCTTAAGAATCGTGATGCCACCGTCAAAGCCTCGTTCAATAATCCGGTCAAAAATCACGCTAGCATTATAGACTCCAAGCTCAAGCAGTTCTTGGATATACGGTTTAAACGGATCGAGCTTTGAGCCGCGTATTTTGCCTTTTAGTCGATGCGGTTGCTCACCTTGTTCCAGATATTTTCGGACGGTTATTCTCGACATACCCGTTTCCCGGGCGATTTGTGAAACGTTTTTTCCTTGCATAACTTTCATTTCTTGCAGCATAATAGAAGTGCCACGCTCCTTCATTGGCGCTACCTCCTTTGATGTCTCGACAACTCAAAGGGTAGCCTATTGGGGGAGGGTGGTCAATTTCTACCCGACCGATAGTGATCAATTATCGACCGGCGCTACTGGCTAATTATAGCCCGGCGTCGACA
>NZ_KB894620.1 GCF_000374545.1 Anaeromusa acidaminophila DSM 3853 | reverse complement strand
TACCAGGACAGTCTGCCGAATTTCCCGTATTGCGGTGCGGGGCATCCGGTAATTATCGGGGGAAAACTTTATGCCGGGCAGTGGAGCTATACTACCAATTACGGTCAAGGAAACTACTGGGGTGTTCTTTCAGTGGATTTGACGAGCGGTGCGGTTAAGTGGTATTTGCCATCCGGAATTATTGCAGGCGGACCGCAAGACGCCCAGTTTCGATGCCTTACGGCGACGCCAACCGGAACGATTGTGGCTTCTTGTGAGGCTGGGGTAGCGCTACTCGATACACAGACTGAAACCTGGAGTTTAATCAATAACACCACCACGCCGGGCGTATTCCCAACGGGTATCAGCGATTTTGGCGGTGCTGCTATTGCCTATGATGCCGGCAACGAACTGGTTTTCCTGGGCGTGCGTGATTCGTCGAGCAACTCCTTTACCGGAGTGGTTGCCTTTCCGGCAGCCGGGAAAATTGAGCAAACCCAGTATGTGAATGCGTTCTATTCCGGTGGGGTGTGGAATTTTGGAACTGTATCTCCGCTGGTAAAAGGAAACCGGGACTACTCGGCAGCATTAGCGGTAGACCCAGCCACCAACGGCTTATATGCTTTTTGGACCCGCTGGAATCGGAGCGCCAGAGAGCAGCTTTATTGGGACAAAGAAGCCGGCATGCTGGATTTATCCGCTGGCTTGGTGCGCGGGCAGGCGATTGAGCAAAAACGCAGCATCGACGGCCAACCGGGAAAACTCACCTTTTCCTTGGATAAAGGCCATTTGTACGATCCGCATAACCAGGCGTCCTTGCTGTCTCGGTACCTCAAAAAGGGCAAAAAAATTACCCTGCGCTGGGGGGAGAAGATCGATGGTGCTGATACATGGCAGGAAGGAACCAGCGTGTATGTACTGACAGGCGTCAAGCTTTCCTATAAACGAGGAAACTATCCGGTGATCTCGGTGGAGTGCGAAGATAGACGGACGCTGTGGGAGAACCTGGGCATTGTCGCAAGTCCGTATTATAGCGGGATTACACCAGATGCGGCGCTGGGGAATCTTCTGCAAAGCTATGCGGGAGTGGAACAGACCGAGCTAGATTTAACGGCCATGGGAGAAGAAGACGGGCTTTATTATCAGTGGCTCGATACGACGGTGAAGGCAGCGGTAGAAAGTATCACCAACCGCTATGGCTACTATATGGACGTGGATTTGGTGGACAATACCATTAAAGCGCGCCGCATCGCCAAAGATAACCCGGTCGATCACGTCTACACTTCCGCGACGAACCTACTGGAGTTTTCGCCGGACGACAGCTATAGCACCCTCACGAACCGAGTGACTGTCACCGGCGAGGGGCGAACGCCGTTGGATGTGGAAACCGCGGAAGAAAGCGTCGGCAGTGAGTCGGGAACCCTTGGCTTTTTCCAGCACAAGCAGGTGCATCGGATTTACTACAGCGACGATCATCAAAAGCGGGCGGTGCGGCCTAGATTAGAAATTACGCAAAGCGTATCGTCCATTGGCTTTAAAATGGGCGGACAAATGAAACAATGGATATCGGCGGTGGACCCGCAGTGGCATTGGGTGGAGGTAACGTCTCAGGGACCCAATCTAATGCCTGTCTTGCTGGGAGCCATCGCTTTATTTTTGCTGGGGAAAAGCCAGCCGCCTGCGGTGGGGATGATTAGTGAACCTGCGGAAACGAAACGGGGCAGTTGGATGAAGGATGCGGGGTTGTATATCGCCCTGCAGTGTCTCGCTGCGGTAGGCAACTACGCCTTTACCATTCATGCCTGTCCGATTGGCCAGAACTACCAGACCTTTGAAGCGTCCGCCAACGATTTGGAACTGCAAAACGACTTGCGGGGGACGGTGATTGAAACCCGTATCGACGATCCGCTGGTCTATGACGCCAGTCAGGCGCAGCAAGTGGCTCAGCGAGAATTGTGGATTTTGCAGGCCCAGCGCCGGCGGGTAAAGTTTTCTAAAACCGTTCACCTGCAAGACGATGCCGGTGATACCTTGCAGATTCCGCATCCTTATACCGGCGCGCTGCTTACCTTGTTTGTAACCAACTTGACCCGGAGGATGACCCTTCCCAGCGGCAGCGGAAGCGGCGAGTATACGGATAGCCTGGAAGGATGGGTGTTATGAGAACCTATGGGAAGCGCCTCTTGCGCGGAGCAACGGATAAAGCCACCAGACAGGCGGCGGAAAGCCGGGATGCGGTGCTTTGGGATGTTCTGCTAACCGAGCGGGTGTGCCGCTGCAAGATTCAAGGCTCCAGTGAATTCGTTATTGCCCGCTTTCCGCAAAACTGGGCGACCATCCCAGAGTGGGCCAAGCCGGGGCAGGCAGTGCGGATTGCTCACCGCGGCGGCATCCGCGGCTACATTGAGGTGGTGGGATTCGGTAGAGCCATACCGACGCCGGTCAGCGGTAATGCAACGCCGACGCCAAGTACGCCGGACGATGCCATTTTGGCGGGCTGCTTACTAAAGGCCATTTCTCAGACGCCAGGGATGAGCGTGTATGTGACAACCGGGGTCGCCCGCTTTAGCGGCACAGAGTATGCAGTGCCGGCAGTGGCTATGGCCGCTGGCAGCGTCTTTAAGATGAACATGGGCCTGGCCATGGGGGACGTAGCTGGAGTGTTTAGTATGTCCGCGTCGAGTGCGGGGCAGTTTCGGTATGACCTGTTTAGCCTTTCGCCCGCGTTGGTGGTTACCAAGACTGCCGGGACGGCCTTTACTACGGTAGAAAGCAGGCCCAATCTTCCTAGCGGTCATGTACCCATTGGCTACCTTCTAGCGCGCGGCGGGCAGACGGTGATTACCGCAGTGGATATCAGTCAGGTCTGGTCAGCGCCAGTGCCGGCATCTATTGCCACAACCGCTACCGACAATGGGAGTACCTGGAGTATAGTGGCCAGCGTCAAAGACCAGTACGGAAACGCCATTACTACTTCTTTGGGGTGGAACCTTACGGCCAACATTGTAAGCGGCGACGGCAGCGTAGCGCCGGCCAGCGGCAATACGGGAAGCTCCAGCAGCGTTACCTTCACCTATACCGAAGGCACAGCCGGGACGCTGGTCAATATTGAAATTACGCTGTTGCAAGGCGAGTATGCTGCTTATGGACAGGCTTTATTGCAGCTATAAGGAGGGGATAAAATGGGAGCCAACTTTCATACGGCCTATGCGGATGGATCAACGATCTTTGCGGCATCCTCCATGGAGCCGCCGCTGTCGGACCTGGATCGGGCTATTTCCTATACCAAGAACGTCATTGTCCACTGCGACGGGGTGATTAACTACTCGGCGGCAAGTGGGCAGCTTACCTGGAGCGGTGCTTTGCGGATTCTATTTGTCCGTGCCGATGGCCAGCTCATCCAAAACACGGTGGCTACAGGCGGCGTCACCCTTAGCGATAACCAAATGGCCTATGTCGATCTTTCGGAAACCAACGATGCGGCGGTTACGGTATCTGCGTCTTCCTTGACCACAGGGGCGTCTAGTACGACCAAAGCGTATAACCGGCTGGTGCTGGGCTATCGCAATACCGCCAGCGACGCTTTTTATCCTGTGAATGTAAGACTACCTGTGAATCCTTCTGTGGTCGGTTTTTTCGGCGCGGCTCCAGCTGCCAAAGCAACGGTAACCTTAGTGAATACCGATGGGGCTATTGGCGGCTTGGCTATTGGGGCGACCTATTCGCAGGCCGAGGTACAGGCGCTACGTAATGCCGCCGAAACCTTGGCGGATGATGTACGGGCGCTAAAAGCGGCACTGAGTAGTTATGGGTTGGTATAGAAAGGGGATGCAAAGATGATTGAGTACACACAAAGCGAGCTGCGCATTATGGCCATAGGCTCGGCTATTGGCGCAGGGTTTTCCTTTCTGGTGGGCGGTGTGGATAAGCTCATCACCGCACTTTTGATCTTTGTCATCATCGACTACGTGACCGGGATGGTCGCCGCTTGGAAGACTGCCACCCTTGATAGCAAAAAAGGCTTTGAGGGGATCAAGCGCAAGGTCGTTATGCTGGTGATCGTCATAATGGCCCACTGGATCGATGTTAGCATTTTTGGAGTTAGCACCTGCCGGTCCATGGTGATTTTTGCGTATCTGGGCAATGAAGGCTTAAGTATTATTGAGAACTTGGACCGCATGGGGTATGGCGAGTATATTCCCGCTTTCATTCGGGAGAAGCTGGTGCAGCTAAGGAAAGAAAAAGAGTCCTTTAGAAGTAACACGTAGAGTGCTTGGTTAATGAGTTTTTTAATTTCGTATGGATGTTCATTTTATCTGCATTTGACACCGCTTTATGCATAATGAAAAGATGAAATTATGCAGAGAATAAGGCTCTATTCATATATCGAATTGGTTTATTCTCGAATGTGTGAAAATGAGGTATAATAATTATTAACGCATGTTCTGGTTAATGGGAGGGATTATGGTGGAGAACTGTTGCTGTTCATCCTCTTGCTGTGGTGCAGCTTTGGTATGTCCAATTTGCAACAATTTAGGGCAGTCTGTACCCTTTGAAACAGTCAAAAGTATGGTTCGTGTCAATATCCCGGCAGAGGGTGAATTTGGCGTTTGTTTAACAGCCGATTGTGACGTGGTGTATTTTAGTTCTGATGCCATATTTCGTCAGGCGGATGTTGAGGTTCCAATTGCATGGAAGAAGGGGGCTAATCCCAAGTACGTGTGCTATTGCAACCAAGTTACCGAGGTTGAAATTGTTCGTGCCGTAGTTGAAAACAACGCAAAAACAGTTGGTGATGTTGCAAAGGCAACAGGAGCTATGAAAAACGGTAAATGTCTAATCAATAATCCTAAAGGAGCTTGCTGCCACAAGGATATTGAGAACGTAATTCAGCAAGCATTAGAGAGTAAATGAGTCGCGCCCCAGTTTTGCAATGAAAAATGTGAACAGAGCTAAATAGCGAGATAGTTTATCATTAGGGAACTTCAATGTTGAGGTTCTTTTTTTGTTGCTTATTTTAAGCATTAGAAGTAAAAAGACCCATAACCCAAAGCCGAAATTGAGAAGGGAGAGATTGAATATGAGAGTGGTAGTCGACCCAGGCCATGCGGGCCGAAATATTGACCCTGGTGCAGTAAACGCAACAACGGGCCTGCAGGAAGCGGATGTTGCGCTGAGCGTTTCGCGGCTAGTTGAAAAATATTTACTTGCGGTAGGGTATGAGGTGAAGCTAACCCGAATCGACTGGGAACAAGCAGAAACAGATGATTTAAGCTATCGGACAGCTCTGGCGAATGACTGGGGCGCCGATATTTTTATTTCCCTTCATTGCAATAGCGCGGAAAATCCGCGTGCGGAAGGCTATGAGGTTTGGACTTCGCCGGGGGATACGCTGGGAGATACACTTGCGACTAGCCTTTATAGGCAGATTGCCGACGAGTTTCCTGATCGAAAAGGAAGGACAGATTACTCGGATGGCGATCCGGACAAAGAGTCCCGCTTTTATGTATTGGTCCATACCGATGCACCGGCGTGCCTTGTGGAAATGGCGTTTATTTCTAACGAAGAGGAAGCGGCACTATTAGCAGACGCTGCATGGCAGGACCGATATGCCAGAGCGATTGCGCGGGGAGTGACCGATTATTTTGTAGCAATGGAGGGATGAAATATGATCCAGTTGTTTCAAACATGGAAAACGGCCCTTAAGCAAAATAAGTGGCTGATTGTTTTCTTCCTGGTCATAAGCGCTGTTCTGTTCTGGCTTTGGCAGCGAGCGCAACAGGCAGAAGAACAGCACCGGCAGGCGGTTGTACTGCAAGAGGAACAACTGGAGCAGACGCAGCTTTTGCGTAGGGCGCTTTCTATCTCCCAAATGAATGCCAAGGAGCTGCAGGCGGCTTATGAAGAGCTCAAAGCTAAGCCGCCTGTTACTAGTTTTACTGTTACAGCCCCTTCTTTGGAGGTGGCGGCTGAGCAGGTGGCGGAGCGGATCAATAAGCAGGATGCGACGCTGCCGCCAGCGGCGCTGGAGAAGACCGACCGGACGGCAGTGGTTAAAAACGAGAGCCAGTATAAGGTGGATGTACTGAAGATCAACCTGGATAAGTCCTGGGAGATTTCCGCAGGGGTTGGCAGCCATCGTGGCGATGCTTACATGCCCATTGGGGTGCAGCGGAACTATGCTCCCAATAAGGCAGTGGCTGCGGAAGTGCACCTGGTGCCGGAAGAACTGGCGAGAGGAAAAATAAGGACCTCCGGGTGGGAGGTCAAGCATGTGTGGCGGTTTTGAACAATAGGATTTTGTCTAGTAAAAATTTAAAAAACTCGACACTATGTAGGTGGCAGTCTACAATGGTAATGACAGGGGGAATTTGTATGAGTGCCACCCAGTGCGTATTGCAATATGTGGAGAAGATGCCAGCGCTGGCAATTATAATTGCACGAGAATTATATATGAAAAATTTTTTTGATATGACAGAAGCGGCTTTTTTGAAAAGCTTGGAACGGTTGAGCAAAGATGGGAAAATTGCTCGAATTAGTAAAGGCATATATTGCAAGCCCAAGATGACACGTTTCGGCATGATTCTAGTGGGAGAAAAGGAAATCGTTCAATACTTTCTCGGGGAAAACAATAAGTATGGTTTTGAAACAGGCTATAAACTATACAATAAATACAAGCTTACAACGCAGATTTCCAAAAAAATTGAGATCTATTCGATGAAAAGCAATGTGGCGCAGGGGACTGTAAAAAACGTAAATGTAAAAAGACTGGATTCTTTTTATAAACCTCACATGCTTTCAACAATAGAGTTTATGGAGATATTGGAGAATTACCATGAAATTGAAGACTTGAATCAAAAGAGCTTTGCAGCATATTGTGGGTATGCAGTGAAGGAATTTGATGAAAAAATTTTTGAGCAAGCTTACAAAAAGTTGAGTTACAAAAAGAGGACGATTGCTTTTTTGAAACAGCTGTTGGACTTTTATGGGATTAGGAATGGTTTGAAAAAATATTTGAATGGGACTTCGAGATATCGCACTCCGAGAATGGAGATGGTAGTATGATTTATTTTTGCCTGATTTTCACCAGGAGGTGTGGCCGATGTTAATACAACCGGTGATATCAAATGAGTATGAAGTGGCTAGCCATATTATCAAAAGCATGCTTCAAAAAGGCCTAATCACAAAGAGAGAATACGAAAAAATCGATGCGGAAAACAGGCGAACATTTATCAATGAATCAACGACTAAATGACTTGCTATAAACGCCCATTAGAGCTAACATTACCTACCTTCTAAATTAATGAAGGTGGGTATATTTTTTTTACCTAAATCATGTTGCCGCATTCCTCAAAACTGCGGGTTGGAAAGGAGCAAAGTATGAAAAAAGTAACGACCATTAAAGCAGCACCTGGATTTGATGAGGTTGGAAAAAGGATCACTAAGCTTCGTGTTTGTGCATATTGCAGGGTCAGCACAATGCACGAAGAACAGCAAAATTCTTTTGATGCGCAGATTCGGCATTATAGCTCTATGATTGAGAGTAATTCGGATTGGAAATTTGCCGGCATTTATGCGGATGAAGGGATATCCGGCAAAAACAAGAAGAACCGGACGGAATTTCTGCGGATGATTAGGGACGCTGAAAATCGCAAAATAGACCTTGTAATTACAAAGTCTATCAGCCGCTTTGCAAGAAACACTGCCGACTGCATTGAAACAGTCAGGCTCTTGAAAAACTGGGGCGTTGGGGTGTTTTTCGAGAACATAAACGCCGATACCCGAAGAAAGCCGATGATACGGGCATTTATAGGCATTTAAAACGGCGCTTGGTGTTTGGTTGGTGTTTGAATTTAGTAAACGAAACTGAATGAAATCATACTATCGTGCGCTGAAAAGAATGCTTTACAATACCGCAATTTTTGCGGTATTATTACGGTAAGGTGAACTTTGAAATTATGATGTGCCGTGAGGTGAAAATATGGACAAGATTGAAAAAGCACACGACACCATTAAGTTTTCAGTGCCAATACCCAAAAAACTTCATGCCGAATTTGTAGCAGCTGCGAAGGCTAACGATCGCAGTGGCGCGGCTGCTGTTCGTGATTTGATGCGTGAATACATTGAAAGAAATAAAGAAAAGGGGCGCAGTCTATTTTAGTTCTTGCGTTTTTTCTTAAGTCACAATAAATTGTTTGCCGGATGTGAAGTTGAAAAAGATGGAGGTGTTCATATGTTTCCTGCAGAAAAAAAGAGCGTAAGAGCATTTCCACGCCCCATATTGAAATGGGCTGGGGGTAAACAGCAGATTATAGATCTACTCTTGGCTCGTACACCAAGTAAGTATGGTAAATATATTGAGCCGTTTTTTGGTGGCGGAGCTTTATTTTTTGCATTGCAGACGGATAAAGCCGTTATTGCGGATTCAAATCCAGAACTTATTAATCTTTATAATATAGTTGCTTCTGATGTTGATACCGTCATTTCGCATTTGAGGGAAATGCCAAATGACAAAGAGTTTTTTTATAAGGTTCGAAGTGCTAACGTCGAAGAAATGTCCGATGCCTTAAAAGCTGCGCGTACCATATATTTAAACCGAACCTGTTTTAATGGCCTTTATCGTGTAAATCGACAAGGCCAGTTTAATGTTCCTTTCGGCCACTATAAGAAGCCGCTTATTTGTGATGAGGACAATCTGCGAGCAGCGAGTAGCAAACTTGCACAGGCTCAGATTTTGCTAGGAGATTATAAGACAGTATTGCGAGAAACAGCTGAGGCTGGAGATTTCATTTTTCTTGACCCACCATATTTGCCAGTATCAAAATATGCTGACTTCAAGCGATATACTAAAGAACAATTTTACGAAGAAGATCACAGAGAGTTAGCAGAAGAGATCAATCGTTTGCATGAATTGGGTTGTCATGTGGTGTTAACAAATTCTAATCATCCTTTGGTTCATGAACTTTTTGACAAATATAAAGTCGAGATATTCAATACACGGCGTTATATCAATTGTGATGCTACTAAGCGCAGTGGCGAAGATGTTATTGTAACGATTGAACCTAAAAAGAGACTCTTTGTACTTGAGACACCTGTAATCTTACCAACACAAATGAAGAAGTTACCCGCTACCCGATATATGGGTAGTAAACAAAATCTTATTGGAGATATATGGAATGTTGCTTCTCAGTTCAATTTTAGCAGCGTTCTAGACCTTTTTTCTGGAAGTGGCGTTGTTGGCTATATGATGAAGGCTCAGGGAAAACAGGTTCTTTCGAATGATTATATGGCTTTTTCGGCCTGCTTTGCTCGCGCAACCATTCAAAATAACAATGCTACTTTATCGAAAGCTGATATAGAAAAACTGCTCCAAGACACTAAAACAGACGATTTTGTTGCGTCTACTTTCCAAGGACTTTATTTTTCGGATGAAGATAATTGCTTTATTGACAGAGTACGTGCCAATATAAAGAATTTGCAAGGCGCGGCCAAACGAGATGTTGCTATGGCGGCACTGATACGTGCATGCCTTAAAAAGCGTCCAAGAGGTATCTTTACTTATACAGGATTCCGGTATGACGATGGCCGTAAAGATTTGAGAATGACGTTGCAAGATCAGTTTTTGACAGCTATTCGCCAGATTAATGGGGCGGTTTTTGATAACGGAAAAACAAATCGAGCAGTACACGGAGATGCTATGAGTCTTCGTCACACAGCTGATCTAGTATATATTGACCCGCCTTATTACAGTCCGCTTTCAGATAATGAATATGTGCGAAGATACCATTTCCTAGAGGGCCTTGCTAGAGATTGGAAAGGTGTTGAAATTCAGCAACACACAAAGACAAAGAAGTTCAAAAGCTATCCAACACCATTTTCAACGGCAACAGCAGCCTATGATGCCTTTGATTGTTTGTTTAGGCAACACAAAGATAGTGTGCTCATTGTTTCTTACTCATCTAATTCTCTGCCGACGCAAGAGCAAATGATCGAATTGATGGCGAAGTACAAAAATCAAGTTGAAGTTGTTGTTGTTGATCACCGATATTCTTTTGGTAACCAAGGGCACAAAGTAAATGACAATCGCAATAAAGTACAGGAATATTTATTTGTGGGGTATTGAACATGCTAGAAACGCTTCCGCGACTCCCGAAAGCATGGTATGTCGGCAATACAACGGTTAGGTCTGCCTACAGGATAAAGTATGCCTTGAGAGCGCTTGATGTTGCTGGGTTAACTAATTTAAAAGGAAATGAGCATGAAAATCGATTCGCCCGAGTACTGAATGATGCGGGCGTTGTTTCTATGTCTAGACTAGAAGATAACCAGGATGCGGATGTTTCCGATATGGGCAGAAAATGGCGAGCCTGCCTTACTCAACTTGGCTTTATAACACCAGATGAAGAATTGTTAAGGGATAACCATGTTACTGCGTCAGCATATACGATAACAGCCAATGGTAGGCGATTGATTGAAGCAGCTTCGTTGCCGGCGGAGCAAGAGTGTTTCTTGAGAGGGTTGCTGGCACAACAAGTACCTTCTGCGGTTGAAGAATTTGTGGATGTGCCGCCTTTCAATCCATTGCGCATAGTTTTATCTGTGTTTATCGAATTGGAAAGACGTGGCTTAGAGTTAAGAATAACCAAGAATGAGATGGCAAGTATTGTGCAGCTTCTTGGAAGTGAAGAACATGCTGCGATAGCTGCTGAAATTATTTCTTGTTATCGTGCAGAAGAAGCATCACTTCAAGGACGGGAGAGAAGAAATTTTCAAAATCAGGTACGCGCTGAGGCGGCAAGTGCATCGCAAAATGAAAGTACCTTAAATGATTATGCAGATACAAATTTTCGTTATTTTAAATTAACAGGTTTGTTTTCGGACGTTGGGCGCGGTATAGGTATTGCCGATCACAGATTGTCATTAGTAAGACAGATTATGGCAGCGCCGTTTCAGTTTTTAACTGGGCGACAATATTTATCAAGATTTTGGCAAGGTGCGGCATTACCTACTGACAATTTAACTGGTGCTGCGGCTGTTGTTATAGAATTAGCGGAAGCGTTGCGCCGGGAATTCGGCGTTGAACAACCTGTTCCTGCAAATCTGAACGAACTTCCGGTTCAAGAAGTAAATCAAATAAGGTATACATTCGAGCAAAGAATATTCGAGTTACGCGAGATTCAGTATGCCCAAAACCAAGCACAGCAATGGGAAGAAATCCATGAGTATATGCAGGCGCTACAGCGCCCTCGCGCACGTGGTGGATTAATTCCTCAAGGTGAAGCTCCCGCATATTTTGAATGGATACTGTGGCGAGCCTTTTTGGCAATTGATAGTTTGGTGAACATGCCATGGGAAGCCCGAAGATTTGATGTTGATATTGACTTTCGTCCACGCTTTACGGCTCCCGGCGGTGGCCCGGACATGATTTTTGAATTTGAAGAGTTCGTTTTAGTGGTTGAAGTTACCTTGACTTCGTCTTCTCGACAGGAAGCAGCTGAAGGTGAACCAGTTCGTCGGCACGTTGCGCAATATGTTGATCAGTATCCGGACAAAGAGGTTTACGGTTTATTTGTTGCAAACACTATTGACACAAATACTGCAGAAACATTTCGTATTGGTGTTTGGTATAGAAATGATGATTCATCTCTCGCGCTTCGGATTGTTCCTTTTACTTTGGAACAATTTGCTGAAATGTTTGGACAGGCATTCCGCTGCCAAGGCCGCTTGAATCCGGAACTATTGTATGATTTGCTAATACGCTGTCGGGCAGAGAGTAATGCAATTGCACCAGAGTGGAAGCGGGCAATTGGGCGTAATGTAGCACGTATGTGCAGGAGTTTTTCTTGATTAACCAAGAGGGAAACTTTAGGTATAGGTATATTTGTTGGGGGGAGTTTAAATGGCATTCCAGACGCCACTGACAATTAACGAGGTAATATCGGAAATACACGCAAAGAAATATCTGCTTCCGTCAATTCAGCGAGAATTCGTATGGGATACAGATCAAATAACAAAGCTGTTTGACAGCTTAATGCGGGAGTATCCTATTAACGCATTCCTTTTTTGGAAAGTAAGCCGGGAGAACATTAAAGAATTTCGGTTTTATGAGTTTTTAAGGGACTACCACCAGCGCAATAAAAGGCATAATGAAAAGGCAGATTTAAGCGGCTCGGAAGACATCATCGCTGTTCTTGATGGTCAGCAACGATTAACCTCGTTATACATAGGCCTAAAAGGCTCTTACGCATATAAATTGTCATATAAACGGTGGGATAATGAACAAGCCTATCCCACCAGAAAGCTATATCTGAATTTGCTAAAACCCTCTGAGGACGCAGAGTATGAATATGATTTTGAGTTTTTGACGGATAGTGAAGCCAAGGCCAACGATGATGACTATCACTGGTTTAAGGTCGGAGATATGCTTGATATGAAAAGCTTATCTGACGTAATGAAATATTGGTCAAAAAACATTGTCAGCAAAGATGTTGCAAATGAGAAAATGGACTTTGCGAACGATGCGTTGTCTAAGCTATATGCCATAATTCATGTTAATCCTACTGTAAGTTACTACCTTGAACAGAGCAAGGAACTCGACAAGGTGCTGAATATTTTTATCCGTGTGAATAGCGGCGGCACTACGCTCAGCTATTCGGATTTATTGCTTTCGTTTGCAACGGCTCAATGGGAAAAACGGGATGCCAGAGAAGAAATAAATAAGTTTGTGGACGAAATCAATGAAATCGGCAACGGATTTAACGTTAACAAGGATTTTGTGTTAAAGGCTTGCTTGGTTCTCAGCGATTTTACGGATATAACATTTAAAGTAGACAATTTCAATAGAAGTAATATGCTGAAAATCGAAGATAACTGGGATGATATAACAAAAGCCATTCGGGATGCGGTTCGCTTAATCGCTAGTTTTGGCTTTAGCCGGGAAAACATCACTTCCAACAATTTAATCATACCTATTGCGTGTTATCTTAAAAATATTGGTTTGCCAGATAACTTTGAAGTTTCCAGTTCGAAAATTAGCGATAGAGCAAAAATTAAAAAATGGTTTACCTTATCGTTGCTTAAGCGTGTGTTCAGTTTTATGCCAGACGGCGTTCTCAAGCCTATAAGAGATATTGTAAAAAGGAACACTACGGGAGAGTTCCCACTTGATGAGATAATCAAGCACTTTAAAGGCACTAATCGCACTCTTGTATTTACGGACGAAGACATCAATAATCTACTTTATACCAAGTATGGGCATGGTGATACTCTGGTTATTCTGTCGATTTTATATCCATGGGCGGACTTGAGAAATAATTTCCACATTGATCACATATTCCCCAAGAGCGCTTTTACGCAAAAGAAACTGGAGAAGCGGGGAATAAAATCTGACGATATAGGCGATTTCCTTGATAACTATAACTATATCGGGAATTTGCAGCTTTTAGAAGCCATACCGAATATCGAGAAGAATAATACCGATTTTGATGTGTGGATGAAGAACACTATAGCCGCCGATGCCGTAGACGATTATAAGAAGAAACATTACATACCAAAGAATATTGATTTGTCATTCTCCAATTTCCTGGAATTTGTTGAAAAAAGAGAAGAACTGTTTATTAACCAGTTGAGCAAAGAATTGCTGTAACCCATTTTTCGCGGGGTTTATAAATGTTAGGGGGCAGAGAAATGAATAAGCATGAAATAAACAAAGCTGGGATAACATTTGCTGAAAAAATCTTTGTAGGTCATGGCTTTTCCATCGATAGGCCACCTGTAACAAAAGGCCCCGTTGATTTCATTGCCTCATTGAATGGCAGGACTATGAGGATTAAAGTTAGAGCAGTATCGCAAATTGGCAGCTATGTTTTCATGGAAAAACGCAGATTCAATATTTGCGACACTGATTTATTTATGGCAGTGACTTACATTCCCCACAACGAAGATGAAAAAATCCTATACCTAGTGCCTGCTATTGAGTGGGGTAAGGATATATATCCTTTTAAGGGCAAAGACTATCCGGGACTGATATCGGAACCGGAATGGGGAATAAGCTTTTCACAAAAAGCAAAAGACGCAATGGAACCTTATCGGTTTTCAAAGATTATTCAGCGATAATGATTTGTAAGATAAAAGTCGGGTATAGACAGGAGGTTCGCTTGTGGGACAGTACGGGGAAGTTGCCGTTTCTAGTGCCAAGCTTATGGCTGAAGGGAATTTATCCCCGCTGGCGGCTTGGAATTTGGCGTGTATTAATGTAATAGCAAGCGCTAGTAGTAGAAAGAAAGGATGTCCACGTAAGGCATTCTTAGGTTTGTGCGCTGCCGGCTTTTTAAACAGTACAGCCATCAATGACTATGATGTTGAAGAAGCGATTAATAGCAAAAATGGGAAGTATGCCACGGTGGCAGTTGATTTGCTCAGGGCGCAACCCCAATTAGCTAAAAGCAAGCAAACTCTGTGGTTTAAAGTATTAAAATCTTTCGGCGATGATTTAGGAAAGAAACATAATGGACAGATGGATGTTGTAGTATCGCTTTGGGAGAAAGGGTACATTGCTAATAATCTTTCATAGTACTAATGGGAAGGTCAGTATTCTACTCCGGTAGGGGCCTGTCAATCTCTACAGCCTTTACCCCCCAGACCGCCGCCCCCCTTCACGCGAAAAATCGCAGAATTACGCAGGGGGGATACCCCGTTTGCCCCCGAAAGCCAGTGTTTTCAGTGGCTCGGGGGTTCTAATTTCGCTGAATTGTTTCGTATTCAGCACGAAAAGGCATAGGGAAAACCTGTGAAAAGCATGGCGTAACCTCGTTTTGATTGCGATTTTTTGATTTTTGATTTTTGAAAAATTCACGCGAAAGGCCGGACGCGCTCTCCCGCCAAAAAGCGGCAGAGAATCACCCAGCCCCTCCCGTTTATCAAATAATCTCCTTGCTATCTGTGCCAATCAGAGGCATATATGTAGTAACCAAACAGAAGGGCGGGTGCTACAGTATGAAAATGAAAATCCCTTATAACGTCAAAGGCAAAGAACGGCAAAAATTAGCGCAAACGGTCAGCGAAGTATTAAACACAGTGGCTCGCTACCAAGGCGTCCCAAGCTACGCCTATGAAATTGGCGGGTGCCTTCTCGACAGGCAAGGGACGCTCCATATCGATAGCGAGGTGGATAGCGAAACAGTCAATCGGCTGCTTGTCTATCTGGCCGAGCAAGGTTTTGTCGGTGAAGCGGAGGAAAATGCCGACCAAGCGCATAGCGGCTTTGTGGTTTCCCTGCCTAAGGACAGCTTTACCGATAAAGCGCTGGAGAACTTGAACCGCTTGGCTCAAAGCAAGGGCGCTCTGTTCGGCAGAGCCTTCGGTGTGGATGCCCCGATGCTAGTGATCAGCGGCGATACGGTCAGCTTCCCTTGGTTCCCCAAGACCACAGAACCGGACGAGATTAACGCCTATACCCAGTTCATAGACAAGTTGTACGGCATGGCAAGAGCGCTGAAATGGGTTAATGCCCAAGCGGTGGAAA
>NZ_KB894619.1 GCF_000374545.1 Anaeromusa acidaminophila DSM 3853 | reverse complement strand
ACCACCAGAATGCCGCCGTCCATCTGCGCAGCACCGGTAATCATGTTTTTAACATAGTCAGCATGGCCGGGGCAGTCCACGTGAGCGTAGTGACGATTAGCCGTCTCGTACTCTACGTGGGCGGTGTTGATCGTAATACCGCGTTCGCGCTCTTCCGGAGCCTTGTCGATCATGTCATAACCCATAAACTGGGCGCCACCGGTTTTGGACAACACTTTCGTGATGGCTGCGGTCAGAGTCGTTTTGCCATGGTCAACGTGACCGATGGTGCCAATGTTCACATGGGGTTTGGTTCTTTCAAACTTTTGTTTTGCCATTTGTGAATTGCCTCCTTGCTATGAATATAGTATGGCTCGCTTAAGCGCCGCGCACTTTGGCAACAATCGCTTCGGCGATATTTTTCGGTACGTCTTCGTAATGGTCGAATTCCATGGAGTAGTTGCCGCGGCCCTGCGTACGCGAACGCAGGTCAGTAGCATAACCGAACATTTCCGCCAACGGTACGAATGCACGGATGGATTGGGCGCCCGCACGGGCTTCCATACCTTCAATGCGACCACGACGGGAGTTCAAGTCGCCGATAACGTCTCCCATGTAATCTTCCGGTACGATAACTTCTACCTTCATATAAGGCTCCAAGAGTGCCGGTTGCGCTTTTGCCGCACCAGCTTTGAAGCCCATGGAACCAGCAATTTTAAAGGCCATTTCCGAGGAGTCAACATCATGATAAGAACCGTCAAACACGGTAACTTTGATGTCTACCATCGGATAGCCGGCTACAACGCCGTTTTCCATAGCTTCCTTGACGCCATTTTCGATCGGCTGAATGTATTCGCGAGGAACCACGCCGCCGACGATTTTGTTCTCGAAAGTGAAGCCGGCACCAGGTTCTTGCGGCTCCAATTTGAGCCAGCAATGACCGTATTGGCCGCGACCGCCGGACTGACGCACAAACTTGCCTTCCGCTTCAACACTCTTGCGAATGGTTTCGCGGTAAGCAACCTGCGGTTTGCCCACGCTGCAATCGACTTTAAATTCGCGCAGCATGCGGTCAACGATGATTTCCAAGTGCAGCTCGCCCATGCCGGAAATAATGGTTTGGCCTGTTTCCGTGTCGGTGTAGGTCCGGAAAGTTGGATCTTCTTCCGCCAGACGGGATAAAGCAATACCCATTTTTTCCTGGTCAGCTTTCGTCTTGGGTTCCACCGCGACGGAGATAACCGGCTCGGGGAAAACCATCGTCTCGAGAATAATGCTTGCCTTCTCATCACAGAGAGTATCACCGGTCGTTGTATCTTTCAGTCCCACCGCAGCAGCGATGTCGCCAGTGTAGGCGATTTCGATTTCTTCACGACGATTAGCATGCATTTGCAGGATGCGACCAATGCGCTCCTTTTTGCCTTTCGTCGAGTTGAAAACGTAAGAACCGGAAGCCAGCGTGCCGGAGTAAACCCGGAAGAAGGAAAGACGACCCACGAAGGGATCTGCCATGATTTTGAACGCCAATGCGGAGAAAGGCAGTTCATCGCTGGCAGCACGCTCATCTTCTTCGCCAGTGTCGGGGTCAACGCCTTTGATCGCCGGAATATCCAGCGGCGAAGGCATGTAATCCACAACGCCGTCCAAGAGAGGCTGCACGCCTTTGTTCTTGTAAGAAGAACCGCAGAAAACCGGAGTCATTTTGCAAGCAATGGTCGCTTTACGAACGCCGGCTTTGATTTCTTCCTTAGTCAGCTCTTCGCCTTCCAAGTACTTCATCATCAGCTCGTCATCGCTTTCAGCCACTGCATCCAGAAGCGCCTGGCGGTATTCTTCCGCCTGCTCCTGCATGTCTTCGGGAATCTCAGTCGCTTCGCTGGTTTTGCCGAGGTCGTCCGTATAAATGACGGCCTTCATGTCGATGAGGTCTACGAAGCCCTTAAAGGTGTCTTCATAACCGATCGGCAGTTGCAACGGCACCGGGTGGGCGCCGAGGCGGCTTTTCATCATATCCACAACACGGAAGAAGTCCGCGCCGAGGATATCCATTTTGTTAACATAGGCCATACGAGGCACGCTGTATTTGTCAGCTTGCCGCCACACCGTTTCCGACTGCGGCTCAACGCCACCCTTTGCGCAAAAAACAGCTACCGAGCCGTCCAATACGCGCAAGGAACGCTCCACTTCTACCGTGAAGTCCACGTGACCAGGTGTGTCAATGATGTTGATGCGATGATCATTCCACTGGCAGGTAGTAGCAGCCGAGGTAATGGTAATCCCACGCTCTTGCTCCTGTACCATCCAGTCCATGGTCGCAGCGCCATCATGCACTTCGCCGATTTTGTGTACCCGACCGGTATAGAAAAGGATGCGTTCAGTAGTAGTGGTTTTGCCGGCGTCGATATGTGCCATGATGCCGATGTTCCGTGTTTTCTCAAGAGGAAACTTACGGGCCACTGTTTTCACTCCTTATCTTGAACACAACCCTGTTTTACCAGCGATAATGTGCAAACGCTTTATTGGCTTCCGCCATTTTATGCGTATCTTCTTTTTTCTTGATCGTAGCGCCAGTGCTGTTCGCTGCATCCATCAGCTCGGCAGCCAAACGCTCCATCATGGTTTTTTCGCCGCGCAGACGCGCGTAGTTTACCAACCAGCGAATTCCCAGGGACAGGCGACGATCAGGACGCACTTCCACAGGAACTTGGTAGTTCGCACCGCCAACACGACGAGCGCGTACTTCCAGGACCGGCATGGCATTTTTCAGAGCCGCTTCGAATACTTCCATCGGATCTTTGCCAGTTTTGGCGCGCATTACTTCGAATGCATCATATACAATGCCTTCAGCAACGCCTTTTTTGCCATCCAACATAACTTTGTTGATGAACCGGGTTACAAGCTTGGAGTTGTATACCGGATCTGCCAACACGTCACGCTTCGGCACAGGACCTTTTCTCGGCATAATACCCCTCCTAAACCTTACTCATGCGAAATTTATTTTTTCGCAGCCTTCGGACGTTTTGCACCGTATTTAGAACGGCTCTGGTTGCGATTGGCCACACCGGCGGAATCAAGAGCTCCGCGCACAATATGGTAACGCACACCCGGCAAGTCCTTAACACGGCCACCACGAATCAGGACCACGCTATGCTCCTGCAGGTTATGACCAATGCCAGGAATGTACGCTGTTACTTCGATCGAGTTGGTCAGACGCACCCTTGCTACTTTCCGAAGAGCAGAGTTCGGTTTTTTCGGAGTTGTCGTATATACTCTCGTGCAAACACCACGCTTTTGCGGGCATTCCTTCATGGCGGGAGCAGTCGATTTTTTCACGATTTGTTCTCTGCTTTTACGAACCAATTGGTTAATTGTCGGCATTACTGTTGCACCTCCTTCCCCATCACTGGGATTTAGAATTTAAAACATTTCGCAGCAGCTTGCCACCGCGAAAGGTTTAACAAAAAAAGAACGCCCTCTCACATATCGCGGAGAAGCGCCACAGCCGAAGCGCCAACTTCAATCCCACACGCCCGACCAAGCTCTTGCATCGTTGCCGATTCATCCAGGGGCACATTGTGCTTTTCCAGAAGAGCCAACAGCCCTTGCACTAATCGCGGCTCCGCGTCAGCCGCCACAAAAACTGTGACCGCCTCGCCTCGTTCTACCGCTTTGCTTACCTGCTTAATTCCGACAACCTTGCGGCTTACCTTGAAAGCATCCGGTTTCATCGCACTCACCTCGCTTGAAAGAGTTCTTTCAAAAGGCAGATTTACACTTCTATTTCAAGGCACTACCTAATATTATCACTAGCCTTCTGGAGTGTCAATAAAAAACAGTGAAGAAAATGCCATTTTTCTCATGTTTTTCGCCTTGTTTTATTTCCACGGTTCCAGGTGTTTCTTTTTACTGTTTTTTACAGCAAATTTTCAGGCAAATAGCTCCATTATGCAAAATACGCACGTCTTTTTTTGACGTGCGTATTTTGTACATAATTATTTTTTTCAGAGAAAATTCGAGCGCTTTTGTTTACTCTTCGCCATTTTCGAGCAAATCACTCACTGCTTCATCCGCCATTTCATCCGCCGGCGCCATAATAGGCCGCTCACGGTCGATAATACGAATGTTGCGGTAACGACTCATGCCGGTACCCGCAGGAATCAATTTGCCGATAATTACGTTCTCTTTGAGCCCCAGCAAGGGGTCAATTTTGCCCTTAATAGCCGCTTCCGTCAACACGCGAGTCGTTTCTTGGAAGGACGCAGCCGATAAGAACGAGTCCGTAGCCAAGGAAGCCTTGGTAATGCCCAGCAGAATGGGACGACCCACAGCCGGTTCGCCGCCTGTTTCCACAACCAATGCATTATCTTCTTCCAAGGTGTTAACATCCACATATTCACCCGGCAGCACTTCACTGTCGCCGGATTCTTCGATTTTAACCTTATGCATCATCTGACGCACCATAACTTCAATATGCTTGTCGTTAATCTCAACGCCCTGAGATTTGTACACTTTCTGTACTTCATACACCAGGTAGCGCTGGGTCGCACCGACGCCGCAAATGCGCAGAATGTCATGAGGATTAGCAGAGCCCTCGGTCAGACGGTCTCCAGGCTGCACGGAATGTCCGGTCTGCACGATGATACGCGCCCCGTAAGGAATCGGATAGATGCGCTCTTCCCCTTCGGGCGTAATGACAGTAACCTTGCGGGCGCCTTTGACGTCCTTGACATCTACTGCGCCGGTCACTTCACTCAAGATCGCCTGACGTTTAGGTTTGCGCGCTTCAAACAATTCCTCAACACGAGGCAGACCCTGGGTAATATCATCGCCAGCTACACCGCCCGTATGGAACGTACGCATGGTCAACTGCGTACCAGGCTCGCCGATAGACTGCGCAGCAATAATACCTACCGCTTCGCCGACATCGACAATATGCCCGGTCGCCAAGTTGCGGCCATAGCAATGAATGCATACACCGTAACGCGAGCGGCAAGTCAACACGGAACGAATCTTAACGGTTTTGCGGACTTTGACTACTTCATCCGCCAAAGTCTCATCAATCATCGTATTCAAAGGCACAATGACGCGACCGGATTCGGGATCCACAATTTCTTCGGCCACAATACGGCCGACGATGCGGTCTTTCAACGGTTCAATAACACTATTGCCTTCAGTAATGGCCGATACTTCAATACCGCGGATGTCATTGCAGCGGACTTTAACTTCACGGACATCGCTGTCCAAAATCGTATCCACCATGGCTTCCGTAAGAATTTCGCCTTTAGGCAGCAATTCTTCGCCTTCAGTTGTACGAACAATCTCTTCGGCAGGACGTCCTACCATATCGCGAATCATCGAAGTCCGAATGGCGCTTCGGATATTCACATCGGTCTCGCCTACGGTAATCGTTACATACTCGTCTTCTTCACCTTCATTGATGCTCCAGACGGTAACATCCAAAATGTCGCTTTCATAAATAAGCTGCAGTTGCTCGTCTTCCAACAGCGTTTCCGCTTCCACAACCACTTCGCCTGTTTTGTAATCCAGCACATCCTGCGCCGTCACACGACCGCCAAGCTTTTCTTTGAGTTCAATCAAGTTCAGACGTCCCTGTTTAGCCAGACGCGCCCGTTCGCGCACCAAGTTAATGCCGACTACATCGCAGTCGTCTTCGCGAACGATGACATCCTGCGCCACGTCAACCAGACGGCGGGTCAAATAACCGGAATCCGCCGTCCGAAGCGCCGTATCAGCCAAACCTTTACGAGCGCCGTGAGTGGAAATAAAGTATTCCAAAACCGTAAGGCCTTCACGGAAGTTCGCCTTAATCGGCAAGTCGATAATCCGACCGGACGGATCCGCCATCAGACCGCGCATACCAGCCAGCTGACGAATCTGCTGGATGTTACCGCGGGCGCCGGAGTTAGCCATCATGTAAACCGGATTGTTGAAGCGATCCAAGTTTTCCATCATCGCTTTGGTAATATCGTCAGTCGCTGTCGTCCACAGCTTAATCACTTTTTGGTATCGCTCATCTTCGGTAATCAAACCACGGCGGTACAGCATGTCGATTTTGTCAACCTGCGTTTCCGCTTCTGCCAAAATTTCTTTCTTCTTCGGCGGAATGATAATATCCGAAATGGCAACAGTTACGCCAGCCAAGCAGGCATAATGATAGCCCAGACGCTTGACGCTATCCAAGATAGCAGCCGTCCGCGAATTGCCAAAAAGGCGATAGGACTCAGCCACCAGCTTGCCTAGTTCCTTTTTATCCATGAGCTTGCCCAGGTGAATAAAGCCGTCTTCCAGATAGTAGTGACGGATCTCTTCGGGCAGCTCTTCATTAAAGAGCAACCGACCAAGTGTCGTAACAACCAGCAGTTCTTTCTCGATCACTTCCATGCCCAGTTTTTCCTGAACAAAGGCAGGCACTTTCATGCGCACTTTGACTTCCGCCTGCAAAGAAAGTTCCTCATGCTGATAGGCCAAAAGGGCTTCGTTAATATCAGACAGCACCTTGCCTTCGCCTTTTTGGTTTTCCTTAACAATAGTCAGATAGTACGCGCCCAGAACCATATCCTGCGTCGGTACCGCTACCGGCTTGCCATCTTTCGTCGAAAGAATATTATGAGCCGACAGCATCAAAAGGCGTGCTTCCGCTTGCGCTTCTGCAGACAGCGGCACGTGAACAGCCATTTGGTCACCGTCAAAGTCAGCGTTATAAGCGGTACATACCAACGGATGCAGCTTAATTGCGCGACCTTCCGTCAAGACAGGTTCAAAGGCCTGAATGCCTAATCTATGCAACGTCGGAGCGCGGTTCAACAGCACAGGATGTTCCTTGATAACTTCTTCCAGCACATCCCACACTTCCGGCTTCACCCGTTCCACCATGCGCTTGGCGCTTTTGATGTTATGAGCATGCCCGGCATTGACCAGCTTTTTCATCACAAAAGGTTTAAACAGCTCTAAGGCCATTTCTTTCGGCAAGCCGCATTGGTGCAGCTTCAGTTCCGGACCGACAACAATAACGGAACGGCCCGAATAGTCAACACGTTTGCCCAACAAGTTCTGACGGAAACGGCCCTGTTTGCCTTTGAGCATATCGCTCAAAGACTTGAGGGGCCGATTTCCCGGCCCGGTAACCGGGCGACCACGACGACCATTATCAATCAAAGCGTCGACGGCTTCCTGCAGCATACGTTTTTCATTGCGTACAATAATATCGGGAGCGCCCAAATCAAGCAGACGCTTCAGCCGATTATTACGGTTAATCACGCGACGGTACAGATCGTTCAAATCCGACGTGGCAAAGCGCCCGCCGTCAAGCTGCACCATGGGGCGAAGTTCCGGCGGAATTACCGGCACTACGTCCATAATCATCCACGAAGGACGATTCCCAGACTTGCGGAATGCCTCCACCACTTCCAAACGGCGAATGGCGCGTACTTTCCGCTGGCCGCTAACTTCTTTCAGTTCCCGGCGCAGCTCTTTGCTCAAGGTTTCCAGATCCAGCTCATCCAGTAATTGCTTGACCGCTTCCGCGCCCATGCCAACTTTAAAAGCAGCTCCGTATTTATCCCTAGCTTCGCGGTATTCGTTTTCGCTAAGAAGTTGTTTCTTCATTAGCGAAGTTTCCCCCGCATCCAACACTAGGTAAGAAGCAAAGTACAATACTTTTTCCAAAGAACGGGGAGAAACATCTAAAATCAACCCCATCCGACTGGGGATACCTTTGAAGTACCAAATATGAGAAACCGGCGCTGCCAGTTCAATATGGCCCATTCGTTCGCGGCGCACTTTAGAGCGGGTTACTTCAACGCCGCAGCGGTCGCAGACAATACCTTTGTAACGAATGCGCTTGTATTTTCCGCAATGGCATTCCCAATCGCGTGTGGGTCCGAAGATTTTTTCGCAAAAGAGACCGTCCCGTTCCGGCTTTAAGGTCCGGTAGTTGATTGTCTCCGGCTTCTTCACTTCCCCATAGGACCACTTGCGGATTTGTTCCGGCGAAGCCAATCCAATACGCATGGAGTCAAAGTTATTCACGTCCAACAAAGGGTGGTCACTCCCTTCCCAAATTACTCGTCGTAATTTTCAAGATCAGCCAGAAAATCTTTTTGACTGAGCTTTTTCTCTTTTAATTTCAGCTTTTTGGAGGCACCCTTTTGGCCATCTTCATCCAACTCGCCAGGTTCTGGTTCAGCAGAAGAAAGATCTCCTAATTCGGCAATAATATCAAAGCCCTCCAGCACATCCGGCTCATCGCTTGTTTCTTCCGCTTCCTCGCTAGGCGAGTCTGCGTAATGGCTATCTGGGTGGGCCGGAGCCTGCGGCGCTTCACCCGCCAGGTTCAGCTCCAACTCTTTGGCCGTTTCCTGAATGTCTTCATCCGTATCGCGAATGAGTATTTCCTGAGCGTCTTCGGTTAACACCTTGACATCCAGTCCAATACTTTGCAATTCCTTAATCAATACCTTAAAGGACTCCGGCACGCCAGGCTCCGGTACGTTTTCCCCTTTAACAATGGCTTCGTACGTCTTAACGCGACCAACCACGTCATCGGATTTAACCGTAAGCAGTTCTTGCAGTGTATAGGCTGCGCCATAGGCCTCGAGCGCCCACACTTCCATCTCGCCAAAACGCTGGCCGCCGAACTGGGCCTTGCCGCCCAAAGGCTGCTGCGTAACTAGCGAGTACGGTCCGGTGGAACGAGCATGGATTTTGTCGTCAACCAAGTGAGCCAGTTTCAGCATGTACACAAAACCGACCGTAACCGGATTATCAAAAGGCTCACCGGTACGTCCGTCATACAATACGGTTTTACCGTTATCAGGCAGCCCTGCGGCACGGAGGGTTTGGAAAATTTCACTTTCCCCTGCGCCGTCAAAGACCGGCGTTGCTAAATGCAAACCAGCAACATCCGGCTGCGGCATACCTTTCGCTTTCACATCATAACCCAAGCCTTCGAGACGCTCAGCAATATCCGGCGCTCCTTGCTTGATCTGCATGCCCAGCGCATGCGCCGCCATGCCTAAATGCGTTTCCAAAATCTGACCGATATTCATACGCGATGGTACGCCCAAGGGGTTAAGCACAATTTGCACCGGCGTGCCATCAGGCAGGAACGGCATATCTTCTTCACGCATAATGCGCGAAACGACACCTTTGTTACCATGGCGGCCAGCCATTTTATCGCCGACGGAGATTTTCCGTTTTTGAGCGATATAAACGCGCACCAACTGGTTAACGCCTGGTGGCAGTTCGTCACCATTTTCGCGGGTAAATACCTTCACATCGACGATTTTACCAGCCTCGCCATGAGGAACTTTCAAAGAAGTATCGCGAACTTCACGAGCCTTTTCACCAAAGATAGCCCGCAACAGACGCTCTTCTGCAGTCAGTTCGGTCTCCCCTTTAGGAGTAACTTTACCAACTAAAATATCTCCAGGACGTACTTCCGCGCCGATGCGGATAATACCGCGTTCGTCGATATCCTTCAAAGCTTCTTCCGCCACATTGGGAATATCGCGGGTGATTTCTTCCGGCCCCAGTTTGGTATCCCGAGCCTCGCACTCATATTCTTCAATATGAATGGAAGTATAGACATCCTCTTTGACCAGCTTTTCGCTCAAAAGGATGGCATCCTCGTAGTTGTAGCCTTCCCATGGCATATATGCCACCAGCACGTTAAAGCCCAAGGCCAGTTCGCCCCGGTCAGTCGCAGGTCCGTCCGCCAGCACTTGGCCGCGCACCACGCGTTCATCCTTGCGAACAATGGGTTTTTGGTTAATGCAAGTTCCTTGGTTGGAACGCATAAATTTGGTCATCCGGTAGGTTTCCAGACGTCCGTCATCACAGCGCAGACCAATTTCCAACGCGCTAACCCGTTCAATCACACCGTCGCTTTTCGCTAGAATTACAACGCCGGAATCACAGGCGGCACGATATTCCATACCGGTTCCGACCAGCGGCGCCTGCGTCCGCAGAAGCGGCACGGCTTGACGCTGCATGTTCGCGCCCATGAGAGCACGGTTGGCATCATCGTTTTCTAAGAAAGGAATCATCGCCGTAGCAATGGATACAACCTGTTTCGGAGACACGTCAACATAATCGACTTGCTCTGCCGGCACTACCAACGTATCATGACGATAACGAACCGTTACGCGCGGATGGGCAAACCAGCCTTCGGGCGTAATTTCCTCGTTCGCCTGGGCGCAAATGCCTTCATCTTCTTCATCAGCAGTCAAATAGACCACTTCTTCCGTAACAATACGATTGACCTTGTCGATTTTCCGATAAGGAGTTTCGATAAAGCCAAAAGCGTTGATACGGCCAAACGTAGACAGCGAGCCAATCAGACCGATATTCGGACCTTCCGGCGTCTCAATCGGACACATACGGCCATAGTGAGAATGGTGAACGTCGCGGACTTCAAAGCCGGCGCGTTCACGGCTCAAACCGCCAGGTCCCAAGGCGCTGAGACGACGTTTATGCGTCAATTCCGCCAAAGGATTGGTTTGGTCCATAAACTGAGACAGCTGACTGGAACCAAAAAATTCCTTAATTGCCGCCACAACAGGGCGAATATTAATCAAAGCCTGCGGATAAATTCCTTCGACCTCTTGAATGGTCATACGCTCTTTAACAACCCGTTCCATACGAGAAAGACCGATACGGAACTGATTTTGCAAGAGTTCGCCGACGGAACGCAGACGACGGTTGCCTAGATGATCAATGTCATCGGTATTGCCGAATCCATCCATCAAATTCAACAGATAGTTAATAGAAGCAATAATATCCTGACGTGTAATCGTCCGGTGCTGATAAGGCAAGTTCGGATTGGCAATGACTTTAATAGCCTGGCCTTCCTTATTGCGAATATAAGCCACATTCAGGCGATCGCCTTCAAATAAACCGGAAGCTTCTACGGCATTCAAAGCCTGCTCGTCAAGAACAGTCCCTTCTTCCGCCACTACTTCCCCGGTAGACTCGTCCACTAACGGCTGGGCCAACGTCTTGCCCATCAAACGCCGCCGCCACCCCAGTTTCTTGCCGAGCTTGTAACGGCCAACTGTCGCCAGATCATACCGCTTCGGATCGAAGAACAGCGATTCCAACAACTGCTGCGCATTTTCTACTGTCGGCGGTTCACCGGGACGCAGACGTTTATAGATTTCCACCAGCGCTTCTTCTTTCGAGCTGGTGCTGTCACGCTCCAACGTGGCCTGAATACGCGTGTCTTCAGCAAAAAGCTCTGCAATGACACTATTGGATGCATAGCCTAAAGCACGCACCAAAATAGTGGCCGGCAGTTTTCTAGTCCGGTCAACGCGCACAGAAATCACGTCATTGGCATCTGTTTCCAGCTCCAACCACGCGCCACGATTCGGAATGACTGTTGCATGATACAGTTTTTTACCGCTGGTATCAATCGTTTCCCCATAGTAAGCACCAGGAGAACGAACCAACTGGCTAACAATAACACGTTCTGCGCCATTAATAATGAACGTGCCAGTTTCCGTCATTAACGGAAACTCACCCATGAACACTTCTTGCTCTTTAATCTCACCGGTTTCACGGTTGATTAAACGCACATTCACCTTGAGCGGCGCCGCAAAAGTAACGTCCCGCTCTTTGCATTCCTCAACGGAATACTTTGGTTCTCCCAGGGAGAAGCCTTCAAAGGAAAGCTGCAAATTGCCCGTAAAATCCTGAATGGGCGAGATATCCTGGAAGATTTCCTGCAATCCTTCTTCCAAAAACCACTCATATGACCGCTTCTGAATCTCGATCAGGTTGGGCATGTCAAGTACTTCGTCAATCTTTGCATAGCTGTACCTGACTCTCTTTCCTACAGGAACAGGTTTGAACATGAACCCCTTCACCCCTTACACGAAATGAATAAATTCCAAGGCACCAGGCGTCGCGGCAGTCCTTAGACCGGCATAGCACAACAAAGCCGCCAAAGGCATGTGGTAATGGAAAACGAAAAAAGACAAGGTATCGTTCTTTTCTACATACCTTGCTTTTTCAAACGCAAGAAGTTACTCCTTACGCATGTCGTTCTGCTTTGTTAATCTCCATTCCATTTCGCTTGGCGACGCCAATCCCAGATACTGCTATTCTTTATTGCTTGGTAAAAGATATCGCGTTTTATTATGCTACCATTCTTTCTTTAATTTGTCAATTGTTTTTGCAAAAAACATCGGCTTGTTGCGATGAAGTTTACCTTTACCGCACAATTCAAGAATTAATTTCCATTTAAACAGCGAACCATTAAAAGAAGAAAATAAAAAAAGACCATCCTGTATAACAGGATGGTCTTTTAAAAAAGCTTACTTTACTTCAACAGTAGCGCCAGCTTCTTCAAGCTTAGCTTTCAGAGCGTCAGCGTCAGCTTTAGCAACTTTTTCTTTGATGGCTTTCGGAGCACCGTCAACCAGTTCTTTGGCTTCTTTCAAGCCCAGGCCGGTAGCTTCGCGAACTACTTTAATTACGTTGATTTTGCTAGCGCCAGCGTTAGCCAAAATTACGTCAAATTCGCTTTTTTCTTCAGCAGCGGCAGCGCCGGCAGCCGGAGCAGCAGCAACAGCTACGGGAGCAGCAGCGCTAACACCGAATTTTTCTTCCAGAGCTTTCACCAGCTCGGACAGTTCGAGAACGCTCATGTTCTCAATGGCTTGCATAATTTCTTCTTTAGTCATGTCATATACCTCCAAACAAAATGTTTAAATTTTTGCTAACAGAAACTTGGAAGGCCATCGGCCTTCTTTATGCCTTACGCCGACTCTTTTTGTTGGCGAACTGCATCCAATGCATAGACCAAATTGCGGATGTTTCCTTGGAGCACGTTGACCAGGCCCGTGATCGGGGACTGCATGCTGCCGAGCATCTTGGCAATAAGGACCTCCCGGGACGGCAAGCTGGCAAGGGCTTTGACACCTTTTTCATCGATGACATTACCTTCCACCAAGCCCGCTTTAACTTCCAATACCTGTAGTTTATGCTCTTTCACAAAATCAGTAATGATTTTGGCAGGAGCTACAGGATCGGTTGTGGAAATTGCCATGGCGGTCGGACCTTCCAAATAGACGTCCAAACCTTCCAGGCCCGCTTCCTGAGCAGCAATGCGGGTCATCGTGTTTTTGACAACACGGTAGTCCACGCCAGCTTCACGCAGTTGACGGCGCAATTTAGTGTCTTGAGCAACAGTGAGACCACGATAGTTTACTAATACAGCGCCTTTGGCACTGGTCAGTTTTTCTTTCAGTTCTGCTACTGTCGCTTGTTTTGCAGCGGTTATGGCCATTTCATCCACCTCCTTTAGATTGCTGAAATAGAAACGACCTCTCGGCTGAAGCCGAGAGGTCGCAAAATACGAAATTACTTTCATACCTATACAACCACCTCAACCTCTGCAGGCGGACTAACGTCCTTACGCGCAAAAGCGCCTGCTCTCTACAGCCGAGAAAGTCAATTATTCTTTTTTGCCTGCCGTAGCGCGAGTAGGATTAATTTTAATTCCAGGTCCCATCGTCGTGCTGACAGTAATGGCACGCATGTACTGTCCTTTAGCAGCAGAAGGCTTCGCCTTGTTCAAAGTTTCAATGAGAGTTTGGAAGTTTTCCAAAAGCTTAGCGCTTTCGAAAGAACCTTTGCCGATCGGAGCATGAATATTACCAGCTTTATCGGTACGGTATTCGATCTTACCAGCTTTAATCTCATTGATGGCGCGAGTTACATCAAGCGTAACCGTACCAACTTTAGGATTCGGCATTAAACCGCGAGGTCCCAAGACTTTACCCAAGCGACCTACCAGACCCATCATATCCGGCGTAGCGACAGCTACGTCAAAATCGGTCCAGCCGCCCTGGATTTTTTGCACCAATTCCTCGGCGCCGACAACGTCAGCACCAGCGGCTTCGGCTTCTTTGGCTTTTTCGCCTTTAGCAAAAACCAGAACGCTCTTGGATTTGCCAGTGCCGTGCGGCAATACTACTGCACCGCGCACCTGCTGATCCGCATGTTTAGGATCAACACCTAATTTTACAGCCACTTCAACGGTTTCGTCGAATTTAGCAGTAACAATTTTTTTGACAAGCTCAAAAGCTTCTGCAACTTCATACAACTTGTCAGCTTCCACCAATTTGGCGGCTTCTTGATACTTCTTACCGAATTTAGCCATTTAAAATTCCTCCTATGTGGTACTTACGGAATAATCCTCCCACAAGACACCTTCTTAGTCGACGATGTCAATGCCCATGCTGCGAGCGGTGCCTTCAATCATACGCATTGCAGCATCCACGCTAGCGGCATTCAAATCCGCCATTTTGCTTTCTGCAATTTCACGAACTTTGTCGCGCTGCAGTTTTGCAACTTTCTTTTTGTTCGGCTCACCAGACGCTTTTTCCAGACCAGCAGCTTTTTTGAGCAATACAGCAGCCGGAGGAGTCTTGGTAATGAAGGTAAAGGAACGATCTTCAAAAACGGTGATTTCAACCGGAATGATCAGACCCGCCTGAGCGGCTGTTCTTTCATTGAAGTCCTTTACAAACGCCATGATGTTCACGCCAGCTTGACCTAACGCAGGGCCTACCGGAGGCGCCGGAGTGGCTTTGCCTGCGGGAACTTGCAATTTCACGAGTTTGATTACTTTTTTTGCCATTTTTTCCACCTCCTCATTGTGGTTACAACGATCTATCTAAAGGATAATTTCAAAGATTATATCTTTTCAACTTGAGTAAAATCAAGTTCCACAGGAGTTTCCCTGCCGAACATATCAACAAGCACGCGCAACTTACCCTTCTCCGGGTCAATATGCACAACTTTAGCTTCCCAACCTTCAAATGCTCCAGATTTAATCCGGACCATCTGCGAAAGTTCCAAGTCCACCTTGGGCTTTTCTTCCATTCCCATGGAACGAAGAATTTGACGCGTTTCCGCTTCACTCAAAGGAATGGGCTTAGTTCCCGAGCCAACAAAGCCTGTCACTCCCGGCGTGTTGCGCACAACATACCAAGAACGATCGTTCACGATCATTTCCACCAGAACATAGCCTGGAAAGACTTTGCGCTTGATTACTTTTTTACGGCCATCTTTGATTTCCACTTCGTCTTCCATCGGCACAAGAACGTTAAAGATCTCATTCTCCATGCCCATGGACTGCACTTTGCGTTCCAAGTTGGCTTTTACTTTGTTTTCATAACCAGAATAGGTATGGATTACATACCACATCTTTTCAGAATCCATCGCCTTTTCACACAGGGGGCCTTCCCCCTATCTCCTAGTTACTTGATCACCGCACGCAACAACCCGCTGAAGCCGGCATCGATGATCCAAATCAGCATGGCTACTGCCACGGTGGCAACAAATACTACGCCTGTATACGAAAGCAATTCCTTGCGGGTCGGCCAAGTCACTTTTTTAAGTTCTGCCCGAACTTCACGGAAAAAGCGTTTCCACTGCGCAGTTCCTTGCGCCGCAGTCTCCTGAGCAGCCATCGTTTCACATCCTCGTCTTCCAAGCAATAGGTTGGCAGGGGCGGCAGGAATCGAACCCGCAACCAACGGTTTTGGAGACCGCTACTCTACCAATTGAGCTACACCCCTATCCAATTACGAGCCTGACCTTACTTTGTTTCTTTGTGTACGGTATGTTTCTTGCAAAACTTGCAATACTTGCTCAGTTCAATACGATCAGGATCGTTTTTCTTGTTCTTATTGGACTGATAGTTGCGTTGTTTGCATTCCGTACAAGCCAACGTAATCGCGTTACGCATCGTCTGTACCTCTCTTACCTGCAAAAATCATTATATTGCAAACGTTACTAATACAATTTAGCACACTTCCCCTAGGCTGTCAACAACATTCCATGCGTCTTCACGCCCGGCAAAGAACAACCCAGGAAGCTGACGCTCCCCGGGTTGGCGCTTGCCGCAACGCAGTAACCACGCTCAGGCAAAGCATGTGTTTATTGCACTGTAACAACTCACCAAAGTTACGCGTTGATTGCGGTAACTACGCCGGCGCCGACGGTGCGGCCGCCTTCGCGGATAGCAAAACGCAGGCCTTCTTCAACGGCGATGGGGGTAATCAATTCGATAGCCATCTGCACGTTGTCGCCAGGCATAACCATTTCCGTGCCTTCGGGCAAGGTGATCACGCCGGTTACGTCGGTCGTACGGAAGTAGAACTGCGGACGGTAGCCGTTAAAGAACGGAGTGTGACGGCCGCCTTCTTCTTTGGACA
>NZ_KB894618.1 GCF_000374545.1 Anaeromusa acidaminophila DSM 3853 | reverse complement strand
TACAGTGTTAGCGCTCGTTTTTTCTGGCCTTCTGAATACATTTTTCTTGCCCCTTTCAGAATGCCACCCGAGTCCAACTTTTTGTCCGCATCCCCCTATCATCCCCTTTGAGTTAATTATATTAATTTATGTTGTTATTCTTCGATGCAGGAAACATAATTACCTTCAAAAAGTCAACAATGAACACTGTATAATTGGGCCGGAACTTATAGTAAGGGAAAAAAGATGGCTCTATCCCTTCTAAACGCAAGGAATAAAGCCATCCTTCTACTATATATATCTACCGTTTATTCACCTTTAAACTTCGCCGGACGTTTTTCTAAAAAGGCAGTGATTGCTTCTTCATAATCATGGCTGTCATACACTTTCCGCCGCATCCCCTGCACTCGTTCAAAAGCGGAAGGAGTAATAGAATATGCTTTTGATAAAACACGGAACTGTTCCTTAATAACCTGAATCGACAAAATGGACCGGGTGCTGATTGTCGTAGCCATATTTAATGTAAAGGGAAGAAGTTCCTCTTCTTCCACTAAATGATTGATAATGCCTACATTTAAAGCCCGTTCTGCAGACATTAATTCCGCAGTAAAAAACATCTCTTTCGCAATATTGATCGGTAAACGATTCATAAAATGCAAAATCCCTGTCGAATTATAGGGAACCCCAAGCTTAGCAGGCGTCATGGCAAACTTAGCTGTCTTATCGGCAATCACCATATCGCAAGTCATGATTAAGTCGCAAGCGCCGCCCCAAACACTGCCGTGCACCATCGCAATAACCGGGCCCGGGTACTCTTCCACTGTTCTCAGAAGTACCTCAAGTGAATCGTAATAACTTAAAGGATCCCTTAACTTTAATGGTAATTCTTTAACATCATGACCTGCCGACCAAACCTTAGCTCCTTCTGGAGCACGTAAAACAACGATATGTACCTGCTCTTTTTGAAAGGCATCCAGCGCCTCAACAATATCATTCACCAGCTGAGAGCTTAATGCGTTTAGCTTTTGGGTATTATTCAGCGTGATAACACCCACTTTTTCTAAAACTTCCGCCTTAACTAACGACATAACTATTCCCCCTAATAATTAAAGCCAGGATACTTGTATTCATTATAATGAATATCCGTGTCTTGGCTTTGATTATAGTCCTATGTAGTACAAAAATCAATTTTTCCATACTTTCTTTACTGCCTAAAATGCAGCAACCACATCATCGCTTCACGTTCCCCGCCTGTAATGATACATCATGCAACGAACCATCTTCCCGGTATGCATATAAAACGGCATGGTTTACCTCGCCCGTTTCAACGACCGCAAAAGTTCTTGTAGCCTGTGGATAGTCCGTGTTGTGATCTACCCAAGTCCCTGAATTGATATAAAATTTATTGCCATTTTGCTGAAAATCCGGAACATGCGTATGTCCAAACACCACCACATCATAGGAGGCATCTTTACGATCTAAGTATTGCTTTCCAGCGCAGCTATAAAAATATTTATGCGCCACGGCACCGGCTCCCGCTTCTTTAAAAGGACTCTTCACCCATACATCATTCATTTCCTGCCGTGCTTCCCAAGAACGCTGAAAATGCCGGAACAACAGAGGAGCGGAAATCGTTCCGTCAGGCTGCTCCACTGGGTACATGTCTTTCAGGGAATAGCTGCCATGGAAACCACAAGTATTTACTGCAAACACTTTGTCTTCAAAAGCACTTCGTACCGTGATCTTGTTAAATAAGCCCTCCAATATTTTGGCATACACGTAGGCGCCCGTTTGATCCGTATTTGTTGCATCCGGAACCTTTGTAAGCACTGGATAGTTCTTTTTTATCTTGGGTCTGCCGTCCGTAACCCAGCTGGCGGCCATACGAGCGTAGAAGTAGCCTGGCGGATACATCGTGGCGTCACTTTGACATAGCTCCCGATTCGACACCCGGTCAGGAGCTGAGTACGGATCATAACGATGGCAATGCTCAATGACAATTTCTCCGCGATCCCCGGTAATATACCTCCCAATCCCTTTCGCATCATGAATTTCGACAATACCAGGAAGCAGTCGGCTCAATAGGCCGGGCGCCATATTCATGTCATGGTTGCCGATGACATAGACAAGCTTGATGCCAGCCTGCATCACTTGCTTTAGCGCCTCGATAACCGTCTGGTTATTCATCGCTACCTGATAAAAAAAGTCTTGGAAATCATTTACCGGACCATAATTTAGCGGCAAATACCATTCATCAAGGAAATCACCGGCAATAACCAGCTCTCTTACATCGGTCGTCTGCTGCAGCTTCTGCAGAAATTCAACAAAAAGCGCCTTGTTATGAACCGTTTCAGCAAAACCATCGTCAATGCCAAAGTGCAAATCGCTTACGACAACAATTTTATTTTTTCGACTAGCCGATTCCCACAGTGGTTGAATATCTCGTCCAACGCTCAACCCTGCAGCCGCAACACGGTCAGACAATAAAAAAGATCCGTCAAGAATGGTCGCCAGCGCCAGCCCGCCCATAGCTGTCTTGTTCAAAAACTCTCGCCTGGATAATCCTTTTTCTCTTGCCATATCTTTCCCCCTTAATCATGTAACGTTTTACCTGCGCTCTCAGCTCTTTGCTTTTCAAAAAAGATAAGTAGCTATAACTATTTTCTATTCAGAGATAGCCACGTCCAGAAAGCAAGCTCAATCACTGCTTACAAATAGCTTTTTACATGAAAATATAAAATTCCTGCAACAGGCAAGCAATTTTGCAGGAATTTCGTATTTTCTGTATTCATTTTTATATTCCTGAAAGCAATGGACTGCCCCCAGTATAGCCGAGCCATTCCGCATCAAGTCAACCATTGCAAAAGGGTAATGAGTTCTGTCCTCATTACCCTTTTTACTACTCAAGAGATCCAACTATTTAATTGCAGCTTCTCAAAGTTCAAGAAATTCCGTACATCTTACAAAATTCCTCAACTCTTTGGCGCACGTCCTGAGCCGTACTCATTTTCATAACCTCTGCCAAAAGCTCCTGGCACTTCGTTAATTCAAGCTTTGAAACAGCGCATTTCACCTTGCGAATCGAGGTTGCCGACATCTCTCAATAGATACCACAAACCGATTAAATCACTACCACACCCATAATTATAGCTATGAATAAGGAAACTATGCCTAAAAACCAAAGCCATGGAGCACAGACTTTAAACAGCTCTTTAATCTCAATGCCCGCCAGGCCAATAGCCAAATACGTGGTAGCGGCGTGAGGAGTTACCAGAACGCCATAGTTCTTTCCGATTAGAAGGGCTTTAGACAAATTGACAGGATCTATGCCATATTCTTTGCCAACACCGATAGCTAAAGGTAAAAGTCCAAAGAAGTAGGAGTCCGTCCCCAGAAGCATGCCAATAGGTACGGCAAAGATCCCTAGAATCACATGAATATAAGGCCCTAACGCAGCAGGAATGATAGAAATCATAACTTTAGCCATAGCTTCAATCATTTTAGTTCCTGACAGTACACCCAAAAAAATACCGGATGATAGCAAAATAGCCGCCATTGAAATAGAATCTCCGGCATGAGCCTTAATTCTTGCCCCTTGCTCTTTGACATTTGGATAATTGACAACAAGGGCCATGGACAAACCTATCATAAAGCAGAAATATGCTTGCCAGTTAGTTAAAACTAATAACGCAATAGTGCCTGTTGCAATAAGGGCATTGACCCAGATAAGCTTGGGCCGTTTAAGAGCTTCTTTCTTGGCGTCAACTTTGTTTTCTTCCTCTTGAATCTCAATATTGATATTCTGCCCGGCGCCGCGTCTTTTTTCGATGATACCTAAAATAACGGCAAAAATGGTATTTACAACGATACCGACGAGTTGAAGCGGGATTAACGCATGCCAGAGCACATTAGGGTCGGAATGAGTTACTGCCGCAACTCGAGCGGTTGGGCCGCCCCAGGGTACTAAATTCATAATACTCATAGCCATACCGCAAAGCAAAAGCAGTATTACTGGCCGTATATTCAATTTCTTATATACATTCAGCATCGCAGGCACAGTAATTAGCAGCGTTACAGCCAACGAGCCATCCAGATGGGCCACTGTGGCGATAAGAGAAGTGGCTACAGTCACCGCAATAACATTGTTTCCTGCTTTTCTAACTAAAAAATTGACAAAAGGGTCAAATAATCCTGCATCCATCAACACGCCAAAAAAAGTAATAGAAAATATAAATAAAATAGCAACGCTTGCTGTAGTCATTATACCTTTTTGGGCAAATTGGGCGATATTATCAATTCCAAAACCGGCTATTAAGGCGGCTACCAGCGGAGTGGCGACAAAAATAGGCGTTGGAGTAACTTTTGACTGCAGCAGCATATAAACGATTACAGCAATCATTCCAAAGCCTATCGCAGCTAAAAGAGTAGTGTCCATAATCCTTGCTCCCCCTTTAATAATATAGTCCTGCAAATGTTATTGAAAAACGCATAAACCACTTCGCTTTTATAGCAAATAAAAAATCCCCCCTCAATAAAGCGCCCTCTCTTTTTGTTTTTTATATACTGATATTAACGTAATGGAATTTTCAGAAAAGCACAATCTTTTAGCTCATTTTGTTCATTTGGTTCTTTTTGTTAACTTGAGTCGCTGAAATTGGACAGAAATCAAAAATACCAAACCCCTGCAAACGGCAAATAAGTTTGCAAGAATTTGGTATTTCCGTATTATTCTTATACGTTTTATCCTTTATAGATCAGATCAATAAGCGTCATCGTCATTTGATAGGATTTTTCTAACGAGGGAATCGGCAAAAACTCAAAACGGGAGTGAAAGTTGTGCCCTCCGGTAAAGTAATTAGGAGTCAAAATCCCTTTGGTAGAAATGAATGAGCCGTCTGTGCCTCCGCGCATAGCAATTGTTTTCGGCGTGATTTGCAACTGCTTCATCGCCGTATAAAGATAATCAATGGCAATGCGGTTTTGGTCTGTCACCGCGTCAGCGATATTTCCATACACATCCTGTATTGCGCATTCAATTTTAGCGCGAGGGTTTCCCGCCTGCAGCTTTTGGACATTTTCCAAAACAAGCTGCTTACGCGCTTCGTATTTTTCTTTATAATGATCGCGGATATTTAACTCTACTTTAGCGGTGGATTGATTGGACTGGACGGCTTGGCACCAAATATAGCCTTCTTTCCCTTCCGTGCATTCTGGCGTCTCTTTGCGGTCGAACATGTTGATGAAGTCGACGGCCAGCAGCGTTGGGTTGACGAGTACGCCTTTAGCGCTCATGGGATGAGCGCTTACGCCATGAATGGTAACTGCAGCGCTGCCGGCGTTAAAGGTCTCGTACACTACTTCGCCGAGCTCGCAGCAATCGATGGTATAGGCGAAATCTACTGGAAATTTGCTGAAGTCCATGCTTTTGGAACCATACAGACCGCATTCCTCATCTGGAACGAAGGCAATATATATATCGCCGTGATACATAGAAGGATCTGCGGATAAGGATGACAGCGCCGTCATGATATTGGCAATGGCGGCTTTGTTGTCGGCGCCCAGCACGCTAGTTCCATCGGTAACGATCAAATCCTGTCCGACGTACTTCAGCAACTCAGGATGTTCCTTGGTCGTCATCACGATTAGTTGATCCTTGTTTAACACGATGTCCTTGCCGTCGTAATTCTTGACTATTTGCGGATGAATTTCCGGCGATAAGCAGACGTCAACCGTGTCAAGATGAGCAATGAAGCCCACTGAAGGAATCTTGCGGCTACAGCTATTTGGCAAATTAGCCGGCAGTTTCCCGGTCAAAACACACTGATCACTCAAGTGTACGTCGACAAGGCCCAGCTTAGCGCATTCCTGTTTTAATAATTTTGCTAGGTTCCATTGACCTTCGCTGCTGGGAATTTGCGTTCCGCCGTTTGAAAGGCTTTGCGAAGGGACTGCGACATAACGATGAAATCGCTCTATTAATTCAGCTTGGTTATTTGTCATGTATAAAACCTCTTTTATCAAATGAAATCATGCTATTGTTGATATGGAATTAGAACATTTGGCGAGGATAGACGTAATCGGCTTGGAATCCTAATGGAATATTCAACCACCAGAAGAGATAGAGCATGGCGGTTAAAGCGATTAAGAGCGCAATAGTATACGGCAGCATTAAGCTGCTTAGAGTGCCGACGCCGGTGCGTTTGTAATATTTTTGGCAATAGATAATGATCAGGGGATAAAAGGCAAACATAGGCGTGCAAACATTTACAGCGGAATCGCTAATGCGAAAAGCCGCTTGCGTCAGTTCCGGCGCGATACCGACCGACATCAGCATGGGTACGAAAATAGGCGCTAAAATAGACCATTTGGCGGAAGCGGAAGTAATCAGCAGGTTGAGCAAGCCAACAAAGACGATGATGCCGAAAATAGTTGCCTGCGGCGGCAATGCCAGCGATTTTAAAAATTCGGCGCCGGAAACGGCGATTAGTGCGCCTATATTGGACGCTGCAAAAGCGTACATGAACTGAGCGGCAAAAAAGTAGAATACAATCAACTGAATTAAGGTTTTCGTGATTTCTTCCATGGAGTTGGTAAAGTCTTTCGAACTTCTGAACTTGCCGCTTAAAATGCCGTACACAATGCCTGTAACTGCTGCAAGCAGGAAGATAATAGCGACGATAGACTGCATGACAGGCGCCTTAAAGCTGGCAATGTTGCCATTTGCATCACGCAAAATGGAATCAGCCGGCAATAAGGCTAGCACCAGGCCAGCCAGCATGGCAATTAAAACAAAAGTGGCAACATAGAAAGAACGATTTTCACGCGACGTAGTGCGCGTAATATCTTCTTCCTGAATATCAAGATCTGCATCAATCGGGCAGGCTTTGCGGCACCACGGTTCCGTGATTTTCTCCGTAACCCACCAGCAACTGCCGATAACCGCGAAAGTCGAAGCAAACGCATAAAAATAATTACAGAGAACATTTACTTCATAAGTCGGATCGATGATTTGCGCCGCCATTTGCGTAAATCCCTGTATAACCGGATCGATGGCCGATGGCGTATAGTTGGCGGCGAAAGCGCCAGCAATACCGGCAAAAGAAGCCGCAACACCAGACAAGGGATGTTTCCCGGAGGCGTAGAACAAGTAAGCGGCAACCGGAATAATGATCATGTAACCGCTGTCCGGCGCCAAATGACTCAGCATGCCGACAATGATGACGATTGGCGTAATCAAAAATTTGGGGGTGATTGCCAGTATCTTTTTCAAGCCGGTATTAATGTAGCCGGACCCGTCCGCTATGCCGATGCCTAACGTAGCTACAATAACCATGCCTAAAGGAGGGAACCCGGAGTAATTCGTAACCATTTTACTCATCAAGGTAACCAGTTCTTTAGCGCTTAACATATTGGTGACGGCAATGGGTTTGCCGGTTGTGGGATGCACATAATTAAAGTGCATGTTGGATAGAACGGCTGACAGGATACAGGTAATGAAGAATGCTGCTATAAACAGCATTGTGATATCCGGTATTTTGTTGCCGACCCTTTCGATCCACCCTAAAAAACCACCGGTTTGTTGAGGCGAATCAAATAACTTTGTTTTAGGTTGTACTTCTTGTGACACAATGACCTCTCCTTTAAATCTGAAATTCCGACAATGCTAACGCCTTTTTCTCAAAAAAAAAAAGACTTTGCCACTGAAAGACAGAAACATTATGTAATGCATCCATCCTATGCTAGCTAAAGAGAAAACAACAACTTACTCTAGCTTGTAAGTTGTTGTTTTCTCTTTATACTATGTAAACTCCTGCCAATATAGTTCGCTTCTAGGTACTTTATTATTTTCCAGTAGCTGCTGACCGTGTTAATTATATCGACGCAACTAGTTGCGAAAGTTGTCTCGCTCTCCCCACTCGCTAATTGGGGAAATCAATTTAATATTTCGCTTGCAAGCCAATAAGCGTGGTATCTCCAAGATTACCAGACAGATACGCCACATTAAATTCTATATTTTTATCCATCTTAATACCGGCGCCATAGGTCATTGCACCGTGATAATTGCCGATTCGAGCACGAACTTCATCGCTGAGCTTGTGCTCAACTCCTATAGAGTACTCTGTTTTAGACCCGTCGCTCGGTTTAGCATCATATGCATCAAAGGCGATGATTGTTTTTTTATCCGGGCGGTACGCAACACCCGGGCGATAATTGCGTTCCATCTCGCCATTGCCAAAAAGAGTTTTCGGTTTATTAGCGTCTTGAATCAGCATCCCATAGGACCACTTGCCAGCAGTACCTAAAAATCCTAAGTCGATGCCTGTATTACTACCGCTATAGCTTTTCGACTGGTTGACTCCGTTAATTATGCCATTGGAAGCACGTTCCGTGACTTGCCGCACATTGATCCCGACAGCAAAATTATCACTGACCTTGGTTCCATAAGAAAGAGTAAACCAATCACTTTTGTAGTTTGTAAATCCATCCGAAGAATCTCCAAAATACGACGTATCCCGGTTATTCGTATAATGAAAACCAATTCCAGAAACGCCTTTTTTAAGGGGAGTGACGAATTCAACCACATCGATATAGTTAATATCATCTCGATTATTGGTTGCGCGCTGTATACCAATCTCGGTTTCCTTGATATTAGACAACCCCGCAGGATTCCAGTAAACTGTATTTACGTCATCCGCAACAGCGATAAACGCTCCGCCCATCCCCATGGCGCGAACGCCATAACAAGCAAACGCAGGCGTGCTTGAACCGAACACAAGCGAAAGCAACGTCACAAGACCGACAACCTTTTTCATCCTACTCTCCTCCAACTATATTTCTTGTTTACATTGAACATTTCTTAGATTAACCACAATATCATATGCTAAACGAAAGTATTTTACCTTCATTCCCTAAAAGCGCGAAAATCCCTGCCCAATTACGTAAATTTTAGGATAATTCTATTTTCCGTCCTTACCTTGCGTTTGCCGCCTTCTGCAAGGCAATATTCTAACCCCACATTTACGTATACCACTGACCAAAAGAGGTTCTTGTTAAAAAGAAGCGAATGAGTAAGAATAAAATCACGGGAGGTTTTAGCTTGAAAACTGTAGCACGTACGATCACCATGGCCTTCGTATTTTTATTTCTCTTCAACACTTTTACTTATGCGCAAGCCGCCAATGAACTTTACCAATTTTCTACCATCAATGCGCTCTTGCAAGGCGTATATGACGGGGAACTGACCATTAAAGACTTAAAGAAGCAGGGCTCCTTTGGCATTGGAACTTTAAATGGGTTAGACGGAGAATTGATTGGCCTTGACGGCGACTATTATCAAGTAAAAGCCAATGGAGACGTATTGAAGCTAACGGATGACGCTAAAATTCCCTTCGCAACCTCTTTAACCTTTAAATCTGACAGAACTGCCCAACTTCATGCTTTGGATTACGAAAACTTGCAAAAAGCGTTAGATCAAATGAAAAATGACACTAACTATTTCTACGCCATACGCATTGATGGAGTTTTCACAAAGGTTCTAACAAGAGCGATACCTAAACAAGATAGGCCCTACAAACCATTAGCCGAAGCGGCCAAGGAACAGCATGTATTTGAGCTTACCAACATCAAAGGAACCGTCATTGGGTTTTGGTGCCCTCAATACATTAACGGGATCAATGTTCCTGGCTATCACCTGCATTTTATTTCCGAATACCGTAAATTTGGCGGACATATTTTGACAGCCTCCTTGCAAGCAGGCAACGTACAAATGTCCCGCATCCATACATTTCGCATGGAATTACCCCAAGGCGCTAGTGATTTCGGAACCGCTGCCCTAAATAAAGACTACAGCAAGGAACTAAAAGCAATTGAACAGTAGTCAGATATAACGAGATAGTACTTTAAGAATGAAAAACCTCCTGCAAAAATTCGCTTTAGAATTCTTGCAGGAGGTTTTTCATAGAACAACGCCATATCGTATAAATAGCCTGACTGCCATAAACTTTGCCCCCTGCCCGTTCTAGTAAGTCTGCTTGAATTTCTGCAATAATACCTTCATTTTCCTGTTTCTATTTCGACATTTCTCATTACTTCCCTTTATAATATAAACTAAATATTTATTGCTAAGCCTTACATTCTACTGACATATTTTCGAAGTACGGTCCACAAGTAGTTTTACATAAAAAAATAAGATCCCCTCAAACCATTTGAGGAAATCTTGTACTCTATCTTTATTCTTATATTACAATCCCGGACGCACTCGACATTTGCTCATCCTGCGCGTTGCAAGAGCGCTTCCTTAATACAGCTACGTCCCTAGTGTCCTGTTTTCGGGAGCAAGGCGCTATCTTACGGTTTTACGTAAGAATAACCTTCGGATTGTTTCTTTATAATCCTTGTTATTCCTGCAGGAACAACCGTTATATAACTCGGCAATGTATCTTCGTTAATAGAATTTGCTCTTAAAGCATTTCTACACGCAATAATTTTAACATTATGATTTGATAGCGCCTTCATCTTTTCAATTACACTTGCCGCTTCGGACTCTGTAGGCCCAAATATTTTTACCGCTGCCGCATTTGCAATAATTTCCAAAGTAACATTTTCTAAGCCTACGTCTGCAATCAGATTTTCTGTATTAGCTAAAGTTAACTGCCATTTCATTGGTTCATCAACATGTAAAACTGCCTTTAACAATTCTCCTACACCTCCTAGGCACTCTTTGCCCCTTCTTTAAGCCGCCTAATTAAGGCAACAGAATCCTCCCTATGCTTCTATTGCGGGACTAGTTTGACTGTGCAGCTTTCCTAATACCCTTCCCATCTTCTATCATCGTCGTTTTGGAAACCGTCCGTACAACATACACTCGTGCTCCCGCATTTTGGACAACATTCTAAATATCCACCATCGCCTATCGGTTTCAGTATTGCTCCCTCTGTATTAAACACTTTTCCACATTTTGTGCATTTTACAACTGCCATTTTTCTCTCCTTTTAGCTATTCTCCCTATCGGGTCAAGCGACGAAATATATGATAAAGTTGACGTTCCTTTTTTGTCAATACCCTTCCGCTGGTACGTTTTTTTCAAATACTACCTATTAAAACTTTTTACATAAAAACACCAAATTCCTGCAAATAGCAAAAACTATTTCCAGGGATTTGGTGTTTTCGTATTATTTTTATGCGGTTCCCTTGAGGCCGTTCAGAATTACCCAGATACTAGACAGCTGCGAGGAAGCGCGCGCAGACAGTACAGTGGCGTACGGCAAGCACGCTCCCGGACAGCAACACCGCAGATGGGTGATTATGGGCGGCCTCATTACCAATAATACGGTTCTCCGTATCACATATAAATGAAAGACTTAATTTCTTCCATGAAAGCAAAAAAACTTTCTATAACTGATACCTGCTTTCATACGTTATGTCATACCCGATATCCTGGAGCATGCCCAGTTCAATCGCCGTTGGCACCAAGCGACCGCCATCAGTATATAAACCGTACGACATTACAGGCGCCTGGTTGTTATAAAAGGGCGTTGTCGACCCGGACATGTCCGCGGCATAGCCGTTCGGATGGGAGCTATCCAGCATTATAATATTCTGCCCGCCGTTTTGTGCCTTAGCATTTGTTCCTGTGAACCAGATTGCACCATTTTCATTCTTTATATATTTGTCCCAGGCGTTAACACCGCCCACAATCCCTAATACATGCCCGATTTCATGGACAGCGGTTGTCAAGAAATCCAACTTGCCAGCCCCTGCAGAAGCCACATCATTGGCAGTTTCCGGCGTCGAGTCAATAAACCATTGAGCTGTCTCACCGCCCGAATAACTGGGCGTATCATCAAAAGCGATCGAGCCAACGCATGGCTCAAAATCCGTTTGACTGGACCAGCGATCATCCAGAGTATTGTTAGTGCTTGGCCCCCCGCTCGCTAAGGCTCCTATTTTTTCCAGATCCCTTGTGCCTACATAAATGCGCAGATCATCAATAGGCTGAGAGGAAGTAATTTCTTCACCTACACCGGTATTAGGATTCACGATATAAAGCTGTGTGCCGCTGGCCACATCCTCAAAATCGTTCAAGATTACCCTTTCCCATAAACCAGCGGCATAGTCTAAGACATTTTTCACCTCATCCGTAAAAAATGCGCCTGCATAGGTATAATCAAACTCGATATTAAATGGTTTTTCCCAACTTGTGCCATAAATTGCTTTTTCACCATCAGCAAACTGAAATTGGTGTATCCGGCTGTTCTCCGTACTATTGCACCAGTTTTCCACAGTCACGCTGCTGCCGTCTTTTGCTGTCAAAATCAGATCCTCATTAGCATAACTAATGGCGATGTCGGTTGAGGCAAAGCTCTCAAAGCGTATGGTGTCGCCGCCATTAAAGACGCTATCATTGATAATATCATGACCAAAATCCGCACCAAACCGAAAGATATCGTCCCCCATACCACCGTCTAAGATATCATTGCCCGTATCTCCCTCTAAGATATCATTGCCCATACCGCCATTTAAAACATCATTGCCCGCACCGCCAGACAATATATTGTCGCTCATATTGCCAGTAATCGTATTGTCCAAGGCATTACCAGTACCGCCAATATCATAAACACCTGTCAACTCTAGATTTTCAACGTTGTCCCCCAGCGTATAGCTTATACTGGCATGGACCGTATCCAGTCCGGCATCGCTTAGTTCGATTACCACATCAGCGGAACTGTCAACAACATAGGTGTCGTTCCCGCTACCTCCATACATTTTGTCATTGCCGTAACCGCCGTCAAGGACATCATTGCCGGCCTCGCCCCATAACGTATTATTATCTGCGTTGCCAGTAATCTTATTGTCTAAGGCGTTGCCAGTACCCTCAATAGCACCAAAGCCTGTCAAGACCAGATTTTCAACATTCTCTCCCAGTATATAGCTTACACTGGCACGGACCGTATCCAAGCCAGCATTAGCCAGTTCGCTTACCACGTCAGTAGCATTATCGATAATATAAGTATCGTTCCCGCCGCCTCCCAACAACGTGTTCTTACCGCTGTTGCCGGTCATGGTATTATCTAACGCATTGCCAGTACCATCAATATCACCACTGCCTGTTAATTCGAGATTTTCAACATTGTCCCCCAGCGTATAGCTTACACTGGCACGGACCGTATCCACTCCGGCATTAGCCAATTCAATTACCACGTCAGCAGCATTGTCGACAATATAGATATCATCTCCAATACCGCCATATAATTTGTCAATACCGCTGCCGCCGTCGAGCAGATCATTGCCTCCATAGCCCCATAACGTATTATTGCCGCTGTTGCCAGTCAGCACATTGTCCTTGGCATTTCCCGTACCGTCTATATTGGGGTTGCCAAAATTCCAAGACAGCGTTAGGTTCTCCAGGGTTTCACCCAGCTTGTAGCTAATGCTGGAAATAACCGTGTCAATCCCCTCGTACTCCTTCTCCACTACTATATCCTTCGCGTCATCGACTATATACGTATCATTTCCCATACCGCCGCTCATTTTATCAGCGCCGCGCAATCCATCAAGCCAGTTATTCCCACCATTCCCGGTTATGATGTTGTTAAGTTCATTTCCACTGCCAGAAATATCACCAACACCAGTCAATTCCAGGTTTTCAACATTAGCTGCAAGCCTATAGCTTCCACTTGTGCGGACTGTGTCTACCCCTCCGCCAGCCTCTTCATATACAGCATCCGCACCGTCCACCAAATACGTATCATTTCCTATGCCGCCAATTAAAGCGTCCACACCCGCACCGCCGTCAAGAACATCATTGCCGGCATAGCCGTAAATTACATCAACAACTCCAGCATTACCAGTAAGAGTATTGTTTCCTGCGTTGCCTGCCACTTGCCAGTTAGCGTGCAGTGCCTGAATAGTAAACTCCTGCCAACTCAAAGCTTGCCCGTCAAACTGCACCGTCGCTACCGGATGATTCATCCAGTCGGCAAAGGTTATCGTAACGGTCGTATCGGTTGTTGATGTCATTACTAGGTTATTGTTGACCAATTCATAGGTGTAGTCATTGATATTCGCAGGAGCTCCGTCTTTTTTTACAATCTGAACTTTATCAATGCCGCTGGTATCACCCACAGCGTTTTTTATAATGCCTGCTGCCACAACGTAGGTATCATTGCCAGCACCGCCATACAGCACACTATTGACTCCGTAACTTGTCAGAGTATCATTATCCGCCCCACCATCGAGGATATTCTCATCGTTGCCCCAGACAGTCAGACGGTCATTACCAGCACCGCCATACAACCAGTTATGCTCACCAACACTGTCACCGACAACATCGATGAGCAGTTCATCATTTCCTAGCCCGCCGTCCAGCGTATTACTGCCCTCTCCTCCGGATATACTATCATCGCCGGCACCGCCATAAATCGTGTCATCGCCGCCCAAGCCGTCGATTTTATCGTTGTAGGTGCCGCCCTTTAGGCCAGCATCTGCCCCTTCTGTCCCTTGAATATAATCGTTCATTACAAAGGATTTACCATTTACATTGAATTTTGTAATCTTGTTGGCAGCGCTTTCATACCAGCCCTGCAACGTCAGTTCATCGTACGTCGTACCATCGGCATACGTCGCACTCATGATCAAATCGTTTCCTTCACGGCGGCATAAAAGCTCTGAACCTCGGGCATCGGCAATACCGCTTCCAAAGACTACGGTATCCAGACTATTATAGCTGTCTCGTAAAATTACATCCTTTCCAAAGCCTTTGGCAAATACATACGTATCAGTCCCTGCTCCTCCATTCAAGGAGTCATTGCCGCTTCCCCCGATTAATGTATCATTACCAACACCGCCAATTAACACATCATCGCCAGTATCGCCATTAAGAACATTGTTCCCAGTGTTGCCAGTAAGAACATTATCTAGACTATTGCCTATCGCATTAACACTCGCACTACCAGTAAGAGTTAAATCTTCCACATTACTGCCAAGAGTATAGCTGACAGCAGCTTTAACCCAATCTCGCCCCCCATCCGCATTCTCGCTGACCACATCGCCAGCATTATCTACAACATATATATCATCACCCGTACTGCCAATCATCATGTCAGCACCAGCACCGCCATTAAGAGTATCATTTCCTGCTCCACCATTAAGTAGGTCATTGCCAGTGCCGCCGTTTACAGAACCAGTACCGTTAACAACGGTACTAAATATAGTCCCCCATAATGCTGGTGATTCCTCACTAGCCAGTGTATTCGTAATGTTTTTGGGATTGGAACCATCCGCATTGACGATCCATATATCAGCCGACGTCCCCTCGGAAGTTAGTCCAAAAACAATCATTTTTCCGTCACTTGACCAATGGGGCCCCCGCACCACACTACCGCCAGCAAAAACCTGCTTGGCACCGCTGCCATCAGCACTCATAACATAAATTCCATTATCGCTACCAAAGGCTATTTTCTGTCCATCCGGCGACCACGCCGGATCTTTAGTAACGTATGACGAAATCTTTTTAAGACCGCTACCGTCTTGATTCATGACATATGTTCCATTTACACCAGTACCGTTACTAGTAAAAACAAATTTAGATTTATCAGGAGACCACGAGAAATGCCCTGGGTCAAAATCGGTCACCTTTGCAGGATTAGATCCGTCCGCATTGGCAATGTATAGTTTAAAGCCATCATCATTGTTACAATAAGCAATCTTCGTGCCATCGCCGGACAAAACAGGATAGATGCCATTTACTAAAGCCATAGGGCTATTACCGCTGTTGGGTTCGAACACATATACTTTATACGTCCCTCCCCCATAATTTGACATAAAGATAATCTTAGTTCCATCCATCGACCATTGCGGATAACGTATATCTCCGAAATCGCTAAGCAGTTCCTCTGTAATACCGTCAAAATGGGTAATCATTAGAGTTCTAGCCCCTGCATCATCAGCTACAAAAACAATTTTCCCACATTCCTGCGAATAGTCCATTGCTATCTCCCCTTATAAATAAGCGTCGCATACTATAATCCTTTATATCATTCAAACAACTTTCTAAAACATCCTGTTATTTCCAATCACTTAATTACTACATTTTTTATACATTTTCCTGCATATTCTAAAAAAATAAATTAATACAAAAAATGCTCACTCGACTCATATGGACCGTATTGGATTAGTTCTCCCTTGATGGCATCCTCGTTCAACTGTATAATTTTATTAGACATGTTTGCAGCTCCTTTCGACGAATAGGTGTGGTAACTTTATTCTTCCATCGAGCTGCTTTCACGTCCTTTTCTTTTTCCAATTTGCGAAACTTATTCTACCTTAGGGGATGCGGACAAAAAGTTGGACTCGGGTGGCATTCTGAAAGGGGCAAGAAAAATGTATTCAGAAGGCCAGAAAAAACGAGCGCTAACACTGTATGACCAATGCAAATCCGTGACTAAAGTTATTCAGTGCTTGGGGTTTCCAACAAGGAAGGCATTATATAACTGGATAGCAGAAAGAGATTTGCCACCCAGAATAAAAGCTTCAAGGAGGCAATGGAATAACAAACCGGATCACCCTAGACATCCACCAGTGGATCTTAAGTTAGCAACAATTCACCGTTGCTTCGAACTTGGC
>NZ_KB894617.1 GCF_000374545.1 Anaeromusa acidaminophila DSM 3853 | reverse complement strand
CCGTTCGACTTGCATGTGTTAAGCACGCCGCCAGCGTTCGTCCTGAGCCAGGATCAAACTCTCCGATAAAATCGAAGAACTGATGTCAGCTCTTAGTTTAAAAAAGAAATTTTTAATGACTTCCTTCACTTTGCAGCGAAGGTTGCCTCGCACATCTGGCTTGTTTGCATCGTTCAGTTTTCAAGGAGCACTTGTTCTTTGGCCGCCGCTCGCGACGACTTCTGTATAGTATCATGTTAACCGGGTTACTGTCAACACCTTCTATGCACTTTTTACTGTACTTTATGCAGAAGTCACCTCCATCGACCACAACAAAAATGTTCGCGCTTGTTATATAATTGTCAATCCAATCGTAGCAATCCTTGTGGTATAATAGGAAAATAGTTGTTTACTTTGAACCAGGAGGCAAGACAAATTCATGAGAAATGAAAGTACTTCACCACAAACACCCAAACGTTCTTTTCGCTGGGGGCGCCTTTTTCTCATTATCGCAGTAGTTATGGGCGTCATCTTTGCCGGCGTCGGCTTGGGTTTTGTAACTGCCAGCTATAATACAATGCCTAACTTGCAAAACGACATCCGCCCGGCTGCTTCATCACAAATTTTCGACAGCCATGGCACTCTAATTACTACCGTACACTCCGTAGAAAACCGAGTCCCTGTTCCGTTAAGTAAAGTCCCTCAAAATCTGCAAAATGCTTTTGTAGCTGTTGAGGATGCTCGCTTTTATCAGCATATGGGTGTTGACCCGCGAGGCATTTTGCGGGCGGCTTGGTCTAACGTAACCGGCGGCGGCGTTGCTGAAGGCGGCAGTACCATCACGCAACAGCTCGCTAAAAATGCGCTTCTTTCACAAGAACGCACGATGAAGCGAAAAATTCAGGAGGCTTTTTTAGCCCTCCAAATCGAGCGCCAGTATACGAAGCATGAGATTTTAGAAATGTATGTTAATCATATTTACTTCGGTCAAGGCGCTTATGGCGTACAAACGGCTGCAAGAGTATACTTCAATAAAAATGCTGAAGACTTAACCTTAGCAGAATGTGCTATGTTGGCCGGCATCCCCAAAAGCCCCAACTACTATTCTCCTTTAAATAATTTAAAGGCCGCTAAGGAACGTCAACGAACCGTATTGGAACAAATGGTTAAGTATGGCTATATTGATGCTTCAACTGCACAAAGCGCGGCTGAAGCGCCCTTAAAGCTAGCTTCTGGAAAGACAAACAACGACAAATCCGACAAGACAGCCGCTTATTTTATTGATTATGTCGTCCAATCACTTATTGATAAATATGGCGCCGATGCCGTTTATAAAGAAGGCTTGAAGGTATACACCTCTTTAGATTTGACGATGCAGCAGGCGGCGGAAACCGCCCTTACTCACCTGCCTTCGTATCGCAAGGATGCAAATGGCATTATGCAGCCGCAAGGAGCGCTGGTAGCTATTGATCCGCGCAGCGGTTACATTAAGGCGATGGTAGGCGGTCGCGGCGATGATCAATTTAACCGCGCCGTCATGGCGGAACGTCAGCCAGGCTCTGTGTTTAAAACGTTCACCTATCTAGCAGCCATTGAAAGCGGCATGACGCCGGCTACAAGCATCAGCGATACAGCCGTTTCTTTCGGCTCCTGGTCTCCCCGCAATTACGACGGGCGCTTTTACGGCAATATTTCTCTTCGCTACGCTTTGGAACAATCGCGCAATGTACCTACGGTCAAACTGGCCAACCAGCTTGGCGCTGACAAACCGTTGTATTACGCCCAGCAAATGGGCATCTCTACTTTGGTCTTGCAAGGCCCCACAAATGATAGAAATTTGGCTATGTCCCTGGGCGGCTTAACCAAAGGGGTTACTCCTTTAGAAATGGCCAGCGCTTATGGAGTATTAGCAAACCAAGGCATCCGCTGCGAACCCATCGCCATCGTGAAGGTCGTCGATCGAAACGGCAAAACCTTGGAAGAACATTCACCGCAGCCTAAAACCATCATCAGTGAAAAAAGCGCCTACATTGTAACTGATATGCTGAAAGGCGTTATCGCCCGCGGCACCGGCGCTGGCGCCGCAATCGGCCGGCCGGCAGCCGGTAAAACCGGCACAACCGACAACAATAAAGATGCTTGGTTTGTCGGTTATACTCCTGACTTAGTTGCCGCCGTTTGGATGGGCAATGACACAGAAGGAACTCTAGGGGATATCACAGGGGGCACGGTTCCTGCCGAAATTTGGCGTCTTTTCATGTCCAAGGCGCTAGCCTCGACTCCAGCCCGCGACTTCCTACGACCGCAGGGAGTTTCAGTTCCTCAAGATACAAGCACTCCGGTTCATCTTGACGACAAAGCAGCTGCTGATAAAAAGCAGGAAGAAGATAAGAAAAAAGCAGCAACTAAACAGCCAGAAAAAGCAACAACTAAACCGAACGATACTAAAGCAGAAGACAAGAAAACGGATTCAAAAAAAGAATAGCGACGTAAAGAAAGAGCAGTGCTGCCAGCAAGCAGCACTGCTCTTCTTTTACCCTTTTCCTTATTTAAGCTGCACCAGCGTAGCGCCGTCGCCGCCTTCGGTTACCTCACCAATGCTGATATCCCGAACGCCGTGATGCTGCTTTAAATAGGCCCGTACGCCTTTGCGCAGCGCGCCGGTTCCCTTGCCGTGAATCACATTTACCTTAGTATGCCCGGCCAGCATGGCGTCATCCAAAAATTTAGCCAGAATTTCTACGGCTTCTTCAACATTTTGCCCGCGCACATCGATTTCCCGGGCCACATCCAGGCGTTTGCTCAAAAAGGCGGCGGAAATTCGCGGCGCTGCTTTACTCGGAGCTTCTTCCACTTTCCCATCCTCCACAAGAAGACAAGCTTGCAAAGGCACATTCATTTTTAACGCCCCAATCTGCACAGTAGCTTCCTTAGCATTCCAGGAAAGGATTCTGCCTTTTTGGCCCAGCGTTTTCACCATAACCGCCAATCCTTCCTGCAGCAGCTCCGGTTCCACCGGGCTGCCGGCAACTACCTTGCGAAATTGGGGACGAGTCCCGTCAAGCGCTCCTTGCAGTCGTTCTCTTGCTTGTTGAAAGGCGTTCTGCCGTCGCTGCTGATCTTGCTCCTGCGCCTGTTTTTTGATAAGATTGACGCTTTCTTCGGCTGTTTTTCTAGCTTGTCGCAGTAATTCGGCCGCCTTTATTTTGCTTTGCTCCAATCGCAAGGAGGCTTTTTCTTCTTCTTGGCTTCGTTTGACTTCCCAGCGCCGTTTTTCTTGCTCCCACGAACGCTGTTGCAGTTCCAGCGAGGCAAGTCGTTCTTGATACTCTAACTTTTCTTTTTCAAGCTCCTGCATCATTGCGGCCAGGTCCACATGCTGCTGATCCATTAGTACGCGCGCTCTAGTTAGTATCTCTTCCGCCAGCCCTAGTCGACGGCTAATGGCAAACGCGTTACTAGAGCCAGCCATGCCGATTCGCAAACGATACGTTGGCCGAAGGGTCTGCACGTCAAACTCGACACTAGCATTTTCCACGCCTTCACGAGCATAGGCAAACTGTTTCAACTCGCTATAATGCGTTGTTGCCACCGTCAATGCGCCGCTAGCCTGCAGATTCTCCAAAATAGACATAGCCAAAGCCGCGCCCTCTACCGGATCGGTGCCAGCGCCGATTTCATCCAGCAAAACCAGGTCATCAGCGCCAACTTCCTGCAGAATGCTTACCACATGCGTCATGTGAGAAGAAAAAGTACTCAAACTTTGTTCAATACTTTGCTCATCGCCAATATCAGCAAAGACCTGACTGAACATGCAGATGCTCGAACCGCTGTCGACCGGCAAAAACAATCCAGCCTGCGCCATAAGCACCATCAATCCCAGCGTCTTTAACGCTACTGTTTTACCGCCTGTATTAGGACCGGTTATGAGCAGCATCGTATATTCTTCGCCAAGAAATAAGTCGATCGGCACAACTTGGGCGGCATTAATTAAAGGATGCCGAGCCTGGCGCAAGGAAAGCCGTTTGGTTTCACTGAAAATAGGCTTAGTGCATTTCCATTGCTCTGCCAGCCGAACTTTGGCGGCTAGCAAATCCATCTGTCCTAACAAGCGGCAATTTTCTTGAATGCTCTCATTATCCCGCCCAACAGCCGCGCTTAAAGACTGTAAAATACGCTCTATTTCATTGCGTTCCGCGGCAATGCATTGCTTAATTTCGTTATTCAGCTCCACAATGCTCATCGGTTCAATAAATACGGTAGCGCCGCTGGCTGATTGATCATGAACAATTCCCGGAAAAAAATGCTTATACTCCTGTTTCACGGGAATTACATAGCGGTCTCCCCGCATAGTAACCAAGGCTTCTTGAAAATATTTCTGGTATTCTTGAGAGCGCAATACAGACTGCAAGCGTTCCTTAACGCGCCCGTGAGCCGTACGAATGGCCCGCCGCAGCTTGGCCAGCTCTGGCGTGGCATCATCGCGCATTTGACCATGCTCGTCAATAACCGCTTCCACGGTCTGTTCTAACCGCTGCAGTGAAACAAAACCTTCTGCATACTCGGTCAAAACAGGAACTTCATCCAGACGGTTAAGCAAAAAGCTCCCCAAAATCCGGGCGCTTTTCATCGTAGCTGCAATATTGCGCAGCTCTTCCAGTTCCAAAATAGCCCCCAACGCCGCTCGTCCCGCCCCTTGGCGCACATCGTGAATGCCTCCCAAGGGCAATCTGTCTCCCTGTTCCGCCAAAAAAGCCACTGCGGCGGTTTCTTCCAACGATTGAGCAACAAGCTCTGTTTCTACCTGAGGCTGCAGCGTTTCCGCCAGCTCCCTCCCCAGCGCACACGCTGTCAAGGAAGCTAAGCGGCTTCGAACCTTGTCAAACTCCAATATATGCAGTGCTTTTTCATTGATCATGCATCATGACTCCTCTAAAATAATGCCCGCGCGTAGCGCCAGGCTTTACAGCCGGAGGCGGCACAACCATGCCTTTTTGCAACGCAAGCAGTTCCCGGCAATAATCGGCAGTCAATCGCCGCAGCTCCTCCGGACGATACAACCGCCCATCCAAACGCAATTGCGTTACCCCGGTCTGGCGGAACTGCGTCAGATTGCCACGCAAATCCAGCTCTTTGGCATTAAAAATATAACTACGGCAGCTGCTATCTGTAAAAATCGGGAATCGCTCTTCTTTCCGGTCACGTAAATAGTAAGCTTCTTTTTGGCGGCAAGGCTGGCTGCAGGTCCCGGTATGCAGCTCGCCAATATAAGAACCTAAAGGACAAAACTCGGAAACCATCATGGTTAAACGGCCATGCACTAAACATTCGCCAGCCAACGTCTCCGGCCAATGAAGCTTTCGAATTTGCTCAAAGGTCAATTCCGGCGATAACGTCGCCCCTACCGCCCCCTGTTCCGCCCAAAAAGCAAGAGTTTGCGAATTAAACTGACTCAGCGGCGCATCCGCCCAAAAAGCAAGTCCCGGCGTTTTTTTACGGCACAACTCCCATAAACCTAAGTTAGCCAGATATACGCCAGCTGCTTCTTGCGACGCTGCAAACGCGAAAACCTGTTCCCAACGAGGCAGCTGCCATTCTCGGACAATACGCGGCGTTCCCAGCCAAAGCTCTTTTCCTGCTTCCTGGACAACACGACAAACAGCAGCGTATTCCTCCGGCCCAGGCGCCGGTTTTACAAAGTCTTCACCCCCAAAAAGAATGCAAGAAGCGCCTCCAGCCAAAGCCGCTTGAACTTGCGACAGCTCGCTGCACTGTACGCAAATTTTTTCCGGCCATTGATCCTTCGCGATGCGCTTTTCGGCCTTGAAAGCTAAACTGCATGGCTCCTTGGGAAGAGAAGGCCGGCGATAGGAAACCAGCCTGGCTTCTTCCAACGCTTCTACCGCGCGGCGACGCATCTCGTTTTGTTCGCTTACAGGCACCATCAGCTCGCCCTGCGCCCTAAATTCTAAATTTTGCAGAGTGAAAGGGGTGTTACCTAGACGATCCACTTGTTTGCGTACAGAATCAATTTGCAAAGCATGCTTTCTTGCTGGTTCCGCCAAAAAATCAGTTTCGCCAGTACCTTCATGCCCCTCGTCATCTCGCAAAGTCAAGCGCAGCGGCTGCCCTAGCACCGCCTCTACTACCGCTGTCACCGGTACCTTGCGCTGTTCTTTGGCAAAGGAGCTGCGCGCTTTTAACATCAATTGTGCGTCAAACACCTTAAACGCCCGGTCATTCATCCCCACCGGCGGCATATTGGGAATGGCCACTATAGCGCCAGGTTCGGCTTCTTCTACCAAATTTCCGTTTACATACATTTCTTGCATTGTAAGATTGACACGGCCGCCTACTTTGACCCAAATATCAAGAATATCCCCCTGCCGCAGAGGCTGCTCCAGCTTTAAACAACCTTCCCTCTTGGCATAGTCATAAGCGACAATACGCCCCACCCGCAAGCCGCGATTATTAGGCCGGCGATCGCTCATCATGGTTCGTCCCGGACGCCCTTCTAAATAAGCGGTAGTAAAATCACGATTAAAGATCTGCTCCAAATCCCGTTGTAACGGTTCCAAAGCCAAGGCTTCACCGCGCAATGCCGCATCTAACGCCTGACGGTAGGCAGCGACTACTACGGCCACATACTCCGGCCGCTTCATGCGTCCTTCAATTTTCAAGGAATGAACGCCAGCTGCCAGTAATTGCGGCACTAGTTCCAAGGTATTCAAGTCCTTGGGACTTAAAAGATATTCGCCAACCTCCTGACTTACAGCTCCTTCTTCCGTTTCCAAACGATAATTGAGCCGGCAAGGCTGTGCGCAACGCCCCCGGTTGCCGCTGCGTCCGCCAATAAGACTACTCATTAAACATTGACCGGAATAAGAAATGCAAAGAGCGCCATGAACAAAGGCTTCAATTTCCGCGCCCCCTTCTTGGACACATTGCTGCAGTTCCGCAAGAGACATTTCCCGTGAGACTACGACTCTGGTAAAGCCAAGATCCTTCAAGAAACGCACGCCTGCAGCATTGTGCACGGTCATCTGCGTACTGGCATGCAACGGCAGATTTGGCACACAGTCGCGAGCTACTGCCGTTACCCCTAAATCTTGAACCAAAACTGCATCAATTTCGCATTCATATAAAAAGCGCAAATATTCCTGCAATAGTTTCGTTTCACTGTCATCTACCAATGTATTAACGGTTACATATACTTTAACATTCCGCAAATGAGCATATCGTACTGCTTCAATTAATTCCTCATCCGAAAAATTAGGCGCATAGGCTCTAGCCCCAAAAGATTTCCCCGATAAATATACCGCATCGGCTCCGTTTTCCACAGCAGCGTGAAATGCTTCAACGCTCCCCGCAGGAGCTAATAATTCGCATACCATATATTTTCATTCCTTCCCTTTTAGACAAAACCATCCAAGTCATCTTGAATTTCATTGTAATAATCACTATCATTTTATCTTACCACAACTATAAACCCTTTTTCACTGCTATCTTTTTTAGCTTTGCGGTAAAATCAAAAATGGCAAGCACTATAATGCAATATAGTCTTGTATAATAGCAAAATCATTTCATAAAATAACCTTCATAAAGTAGCTTTCCTCTATCATCCGCGTTATGATAGAGGTTATTATTGAAACTCCAAGGAGGCCTTTTTATGTTAGAATCTAGTATTCCTCTGCTCATTATTCTTTTTTTAGCTCTCTTCGGCAGCAATTACAGTGTCTTTATCGCTGCTTTGATTTTACTGTTAATCAAGTGGCTGGGCTTCGAAGCCTGGCTGGCTCCAGTGGAAACACATGGCATATCTGTAGGAATTACCATTTTGACGATGGCGATTTTAGTTCCCATCGCTCAAGGAAAACTAACAACTTCCATGCTTTTGGACGCATTTAAGTCACCAGTAGGCCTTGTGGCTATTGCCGTAGGTATCTGGGTGTCGCACCTGGCAGCGCAAGGAATTCCGTTTATGAGGGAAACGCCGGAAGCCGTCAGCGCCCTAATCGTCGGCACCATCGCCGGTGTCTGTATCTTTCATGGTCTAGCCGTCGGCCCCTTGATTGCCGGCGGTTTAGTCTCTTTGATTATCAGTCTGGCCGGATTTTTCAAGATCTAAAAATCAAGGTTAACCGAAAAGCTTCACAGAGAAGCACTGGGTTCTGCGCCAAAGCGCAGAACCCAGTGCTTCTTGTCTTTTTATCGCTTGTCGTCATCAAGCAGTTCCATCAATTCCTGATAGTCCTGCTCCAGCTTGCCAAACTCTTCCGCCAGATTCAGCGCCGTCAATACTGCTACTTTGGCTACGGACAGCCGAGGATTACTGCGCGCCAGCTGACGCATTTTCTGGTCAACTGTTGCTGCAATCTTCCGCACGGCTTCCGCTTCCATATCCCCTTTCAGAGTATAGGCTTCGCCAAAAATTTCCACCGTCACTTTGCACTTGTTTTTATCCATCTCGTCACCTGGCACTTTATGCGTATTTCATCTTAGTCATTCATTCGACAAGAAGGAACTAATTCCTTCCCCAGACAAAACGCAATCTTCCTATTGGCGAAGCTCACAGCCAAAACGTTCATGAAGACGGCTGATAATTTTCTGAATCACCGCTTCCACTTCTTCATCAGTCAGCGTTTTATCAGCAGACTGGAAAAGTAACGAGAAGGCTAGGCTGCGTTGATTCGCAGGCAAGTGTTCGCCTTTGTACAAATCAAAAAGAGTAACTTGCTTTAATAAAGCGCCGCCAACTTTACTGATTTCCTGTTCTAAAACACCTGCAGAAATCTCATCAGAAGTAACAAATGCTAAATCCCGCTGCATCCCCGGGAATTTAGGCAATGCCGTGTAGATCGGCAGACGTTTCCACAAAGGAAGCATCGCTTCCAAAGACAGTTCGCATACAAAAGCGGGCGCCCTCAAACCAAAAGCCTCCCGTGTATCGGGGTGCACTTCGCCAACCCAGCCCAGTTCCTTGCCGCCAGGATAAACAATACGAGCACACCGGCCCGGGTGCAATGCCGGATGAACCGCCTTTTCAAAAATGGCCTTGTTTAAACCCAGCGAATGGAGAAGCTGTTCCGCCAAGCCCTTGGCATCATAAAAGTCGACAGGTTCTTGTCCTTGATTCCATCCTTGCGGCTGTCTTCTGCCAGTCAACGCAGCACACAACATCCAGGGCTCTTGAGGCAGCGTATCCATCGGCAAGTTTTTCGGCAAGTATACCGCGCCAATTTCAAACAAGCGGACGTCTTCATTGCGGCGAGCCACATTACGCCCTACCATTTCCAGCATATTTCCCAGCAGCGTAGTCCTCAAAATGGGAAACTCATCGGTAATAGGATTTAACACTGGCACCGCTTGGCGGCGCATATCTTCCTCCTCCAAGCGCAAGGCGTCAAACACTTTGGGATGAGAAAAGCTGAAGGAGATGCCTTGCATGAAACCGGCCGCCACGCATTGTTGCGTGAGCAGGTCCACCAAATCATGACGCTGGCTTTGTCCGCCAGGAGCTACCGCCGCTGCAGGCAGGGATGCTTGAATCTGCTCAAAACCATGCATCCGTGCAATTTCCTCAGAAATATCGGCCATTCCTTCCACATCATCGCGCCACGAAGGAACGCCTAAGGTAACGATATCGCCTTCTACCTGAAGAATGGTAAAATACAGGCGCTGCAAAATTTCATTCATACAGTCTGCTGACAATGCGGTGCCCAATCGGCGATTTACCTCAGCTACGGAAAAAGATACCGTTCTCGGTTCTTGCACTACCGGATACGCATCAGCATACCCGGGCGCAATACGGCAAGCCCCCATTTCTTGAAGCAGCTGAGCCGCCCGATCTAGAGCCTCTGTTGCGCGCACCACATCGGTACCGCGTTCAAAACGACCCGAAGCTTCCGAGCGCAGGCCCAACTGACGCGCCGTTCGCCGAATATTCGCCCCTTGAAAATGAGCGGCTTCCAAAATGACGGTCTGCGTAGCAGCGGTTACTTCGCTGTCAAAGCCGCCCATGACGCCAGCCAAACCTGCAGGGCCTTCAGCGTCAGCAATAACAAGCATACTGGGATTCAGCTTTCTTTCTGCCGAGTCCAGCGTCACCAGCTCTTCCCCTTCGTTAGCCAGCCGTGCCGTCAAAGAAGCTCCGCGTACGCGCGAAGCGTCATATGCATGCAAGGGTTGTCCCATTTCCAGCATAACAAAGTTGGTCACATCCACAACATTGCTGATAGAGCGCATGCCTGCCGCTTCAACCCGTCTAGCCATCCATTCCGGCGAAGGGCCCACTTTTACATCATGCAGCACCCGCGCGGCAAAGCGGCGGCACAAATCCGGGCAAGCCGTTTGCACAGTTACGGTTTCACTTGCTTGGGGTAAAGCCGAATCTTCTTGAACTTTAATTTCCGGTAATTTCAAAGAAGCTCCTGTTAAAGCGGCAACTTCCCGCGCCAAGCCAATAACACTGAAGCAATCCGGACGATTGGCTGTCAGTTCAAAGCCTAAAATAACCTGATTCAAGCCTAGCACATCTTGGATTCCCTGACCAATAGCCGTATCAGCCGGCAGAATATAAATGCCGCTGCGCTGCTCCTCCGGCAGTTCTTCCGAATCAATCCCCAGCTCTTTGGCAGAGCAAAGCATGCCGTAAGAAGGCTCGCCCCGCAACTTGCTGGCTTTAATCGATACTCCGTTCGGCAAGTGCGCCCCTTCTAAGGCAACAGGAATTACATCCTTTTCTTGCACGTTCGCAGCGCCAGTCACAATTTGCAGCAGCTCCGCCGCGCCGACATTAACACGACAAATACGCAGTTTATCTGCATTAGGATGAGGCAAAATTTCTTCAATTTTGCCGACCACCACTTTTTCCAAGCCTTGTCCTTGGTATTCAATTTCCTCTACAGGAATTCCAGCCATGGTTAATGCATCCGCTAATTCTTGCGGCGCAGTCTGAATCGTTACATAATCATTAAGCCATTCAATGGATGTGCGCATGAGTATCCTCCTTTGTACAATTAAAACTGCCGCAAAAAGCGAACGTCATTTTCGTAAAACAACCGCAGATCGTCAATGCGGTATAACAGCATAGCAATGCGTTCCACGCCCATGCCAAAAGCAAAGCCCTGCACCTTAGCCGGATCATAACCGCTCAACTCCAGCACCCGCGGATGCACCATGCCGGAACCCAAAATTTCCAGCCATCCAGTTTGTTTGCAGACCCGGCAGCCTTTGCCCTGGCAAATTACGCAAGAAATATCCACTTCTGCGCTCGGTTCTGTAAAAGGAAAGAAGCTTGGCCGAAAGCGAACTCCAGTATCAGATCCGAAGATTTCCCGAATGAAAAGTTCCAGGGTCCCTTTTAAATCGGCAAAGTTAATCTCTTTGTCAATAACCAAGCCTTCTACCTGATGAAACATCGGCGAGTGCGTGGCGTCATAATCGCAACGGTACACTTTTCCGGGCGCAATAATCCGCACCGGACTATTCGGCTCGCTGGCCTGCATAACCCGCGCCTGCACTGGCGAGGTATGGGTTCTCAACAACAGCTCCGGCGTAATATAAAAAGTATCCTGCATATCTCTTGCCGGATGATCCGGCGGTAAATTCAAAGCTTCAAAATTATAGGAATCTTCCTCTACTTCCGGGCCTTCAGCCACTGCAAAGCCCATACGCATAAAAACCGCCTTAATGCGATCTAACGTCAGCATCAACGGATGCACATGCCCGCTAAAAGAAGTTCGCCCGGCCAACGTAATATCAATGGTTTCTTTTTCCAAACGTTCTTGGAGTTCAGCCGCTTTCAAAGCGCCTGCCCTCTCGTCCAAAAGCTCTTCCAACTTGGCCCGCACTTCATTCACAAGCGCGCCTATACGAGGACGCTCCTCCGGTGACAATGCCCCCATGCCGCGCAGCACAGCCGTTAAGCTGCCTTTTTTGCCCAAGTATTTCACTTTCAACTCATTTAAGGCGGCTACGGTTTGCGCCTGCTGCATCTCCTGCAACGCTTCCGCTTGTAAAGCCTGTAGCTGATTTTCCATATTCCACTTGCCTCCTGTTTTATACTTCATTGCAAAAAAAACAAAAGCCCTTCCACCCCCTCGAAAGGGGCGAAAAAGCTTATTCGCGGTACCACCCTTGTTTGTACTCAAACTTCGTAACGTGAAGCAGTCCGTGTTTACCTACTTAAATTCAAAATCGTTCAATAAACAAGGCTCCAGAGCGAACTTCTGACAGCGAAAATACAGCGTGCTTGCAGTCCATGGCAACGCCTCCCTGAAGAATTCTCCTCTGCATACTTTCTCCTTCATCACCAGCACTATTCAATTTGTTCCCAAGCCGAATATAACCGCTTTTTATTGCAATAAAAGGCGGCGGTACAGGAGATACGTGGCAATGGACCCAGTTGCTTCAAATACTTTCCATAGCATATCGGTGGTCATCATCTTGAGACCCTCCCTGCTCCTGTTCAGCATGCTCTCAGGAAATTTCTTGTTGTCATTATACCATACTAAACTCAGCTCTGACAAGCCAACTCCAGTCTTAACCAAGGGCTTTCTCTAAAAATACAAAAAACGAATTTATCAAATTTTATTTCTTAGCTCAGCCTCTGCCGCATCGCTTCATAGAGAAGCAACGAGCCAGCCATAGCCACATTTAAAGACTCCATACCTCCCGGCATGGGAATAAAAACAGCGCCATCCGCTTCTTTTTGCCAAAAATCCGACGCCCCTTCTCCTTCGTTGCCCAAAAGAAGCAAATGCCTTGCTTGCAAATCAGCCTGATAACTTGGTCGGCCTCCTTCAAGCGCGGCTACCCACAAAGCAAGTTTCTGTTCTTTGCGAAGACGATTCAAATACTCCGGCTGTATTTTCTGCACGACAGGCAGACGAAATACAGCCCCCATACCGGCACGCACCGCTTTACTGCTAAAGGCGTCTGTAGTCCCCTCTAATAAAATAGCCCCCGCTGCGCCTAATGCTGCAGCTGTACGCAACAAAGCACCGACATTCCCCGGATCCTGCACTCGATCCAAGACCAAAAGCGGCCCGCCTCCCGGCATAGTCAGAACCTGCTCAAGTTCCCAATGTTTTTGACGCACGACTGCTATAATCCCTTGGGGAGTCTGCGTGTCGCCGAGCTTGCGCAACAGTTCTCCTGAAACTTGCAGCAACCGCCCATACGGCTGTTGGCGCTTTCGCAGCAGCTCTTCCAGCTGCGTCTTTTGTCCATAATCTTCTGCTGCAACAAGAAATAGCAATTCCCAATCCGATTGCAGCGCCTCTTGTACCGCTCGCGTGCCTTCAACGATAAACAAGCCGCTCTCGTCCCGCCTTTTACGCTGTTGCAAGGAGCGAATTTGTTTCAGTTGTTCATTGGCAGCACTATTGATCGTTTCCCAAAACAAAGTCATTCAAGTTCCTCCAAGCGCTGAACGCCCCGATTCGCACCAACAACAAAGATTACATCTTTTTCCATAATTTTCTCTGTTGGTTGCGGCGGCACCAATAATTGATCTCCTCGGCGTATCGCCACCACATTAACCTCATAACGACCGCGCAAATCCGTTTCCACCAAATTTTTCCCCACCAAAGCTTTAGGCGCCGTTACTTCAACAATGCTATACTCAGGAGATAGTTCAATGTATTCCAAGACATTGCTGGATACCAAATTATGCGCCACCCTCTGTCCCATATCCCGTTCTGGATAAACCACCCTGTCAGCGCCAATTTTTTCCAACATTTTACCGTGGAGGGGATTTTTGGCTTTAGCAACAATATGAGGTACGCCCAACTCTTTAAGTTGCAGCGTTGTCATCAAATTAGCCTGCACATCCGCACCAATGGCTACGACAACTACATCAAAATTTCGAATGCCCAAAGCTTTCAATGTATCCTCATCGGTAGTATCCGCCTGCATAACATGGGTCACTTCATCGCTAAAATCCTGAACCCGCGTTTCATCCGCATCAACCGCCAAAACCTCATAGCCCATTTGATACAACGTCTTGGCTACACTAGTGCCAAAACGCCCCAAGCCAATAATCGCAAACTGTTTTTTCTTCATTTCATGCCTCGTTTCCAGATTCTACTTGCTTTCTTAACCGATAATAAACTTTCCTTCCGGGTAACGCACCATATGTTTGTTTTTTCGCGAACGCAATGTCAACGCCATTACCAGGGTCACTGGCCCTACCCTGCCGGCAAACATCGTTAAAATCAACCAAAGTTTGCCATGCTCCGATAGTCCCGGCGTAATGCCTGTTGTCAATCCCACCGTACCGAAAGCGGAAACAACCTCAAAAAGCAAATTCAAAAAAGGAACGTTTTCGGAAATACTCAGCATCATGGTAACAAAACAAACTAACGATGCGGAAATAAATACTACAGTAAAAGCCTTATAGATGACTCCGTGAGGAATACGCCGTTCAAACAGCTCTGCATCCTCTCTGCCGCGCATCATCGCCCAGATAGAAGCTAAGAGAACCCCCAACGTCGAGGTCTTGATACCGCCGCCTGTAGAAGAAGGAGAAGCGCCCACAAACATCAAGATAATCAATAAAAACAAAGTTTCCGGCCCTAATGTGTCCAACGGCAAAGTATTATATCCGGCGGTTCTTGCCGAAACCGCCTGAAAATAGCTGCTGAGAATTTTATCCGGCCAAGAGAGCGGTCCCATGCCTGCAGGATTCGCATGTTCAAACGCTAAAATTCCCAGCGTGCCAAGCACCAGCAATGAAGCCGACATCACAATAACAATCCTTGAATGCACGGTCAATTTAGCAAATGAGCGCTGATTCCAAGCGTCTGCAATAACCATAAACCCAATCCCACCCAGAATAATTAACGTAGACACCGTTAAATTTATAGACAGATCAGACACATAGGCAGTCAGGCTGCCGTAATTACCAAACAAATCAAAACCGGCATTACAGAATGAAGATACCGCATGCCAATAGCCGTAATATATGCCAATCGGCCCAAACTCGCCATACCAGCGCCAGGCTAAAATCGTACCGCCAATGAATTCAATCAACAATGTCAACTTAATGACGTACAAAGCCAAACGCACCACGCCGGACATAGTAATTTGGTTTAATGCTTCTTGCAAAATCAAACGTTCCCGCAAATGAATGCGCTTACCAAGCATAATGCCCATTAAGGTTGTCATGGTCATAATACCTAAGCCGCCGATTTGAATCAAGAAAATAATAACAAGCTGTCCAAATAAAGAAAAATGAGTCCCCGTATCTACTACCACCAAGCCAGTCACGCAAACAGCCGACGTCGCTGTAAATAAAGCGTCAACAAAAGAAGTCCCATTCCCCGACGCTGTAGCTTGCGGAAGCATTAACACAAAACTTCCCAATAAAATCAACCCTGCAAAACCAAGAACCAAAATTTGATATGGCGTCAATGTCCATTCTTTTAACAAAGGTTGATTGTAAAATGAAGTTGAACACTTAAGAAAAAAGTCCATGGTGACTTTTCCTCGTATGGTAGAATGGAGTTCTCACACAACCATCACCAACGAGGAGGCAATCACTATGGACTGCCATGATTATATCATACAAGAGCCAGAACGCAAGCGCGGCCAGCACTTAGGGAAAGAAGAACGAGGTGCTATTCAGCACCTAAATAAGCAGGGCTATTCATTACGCAAGATCGCTCAAGCCATCAATTGCTCGCCAAGTACGGTTATGAACGAGCTGCGCCGGGGAACGCCGCTGCGCAAAAGCAACAGAGGTCGTGCGCCTGAATACAACGCTAAACGAGGTCATGCGGTCTACAAGGCTAACCGAACACGCTGCAAGAAAAGGCATCGTATAGTGGAGTGCTCGGCCTTTGTTAAATGGCTAGTAAAAATGGTTCGCAGCCATACGTGGTCCATAGATGCTTGTGTAGGCCATGCAAAGCTTCATAACAAATTCCCTAAAGAGCAGCTGGTGTGTACCAAAACGCTATACAACGAACTGGCATCCGGCAACTTGCCTCTATCACTTTTTGACGTGCCGGAATTGCTTAAACGCAAGCGCAGAAAGGTCAAAAGCCATGAACATAAACGCCTGAAAGGCCGTAGCATCGATGAGCGCCCCGCTATTGTTGCGGAACGCACCGAGTTAGGACATTGGGAAGCCGACACAGTGGTCGGCCTGCGCAATGGCAAGGAAGCTGTCGTTTTGACACTGATCGAACGCGTCACAGACCATTATCTTGCCATTCACATTCCCGGAAAAACAAGCGTGGCCGTGATGAATGCCATGAGGCAACTATACAGTGAATATGGCAACCAGTTCAGTACTATCTTCAAAACAATCACCACCGACAACGGTTCTGAATTTGAAGACTTTGCAGACGTTCAGCAATGGGGCACGAAAGTTTTCTTTGCTCATCCTTACTCGTCTTGGGAGAGAGCCATAAACGAAAGGCATAACGGTCTCTTGCGCAGGTACATTCCCAAAGGCACGTCTATAGAGAGGTATACTCCCGAAGAGGTGAAGGGCTTTGCTGATGAAATAAACGCTCTTCCACGCAAGCGCCTCGGTTATCGAACTCCAGACGACCTTTTCGAAGACTTTCTTGACTCTATTTATGCTGCTTAATTTAAACTACTGTTCTACTTTACCAAAGTGTTCAACTTGCACTTGCAATTTGCG